>JBATIA010000271.1:0-7186 GCA_049667415.1 Ignavibacteriaceae bacterium | reverse complement strand
GTATTGAGCTTCAGGATTACCCGCATTTTTGCAAGGGGAATTTTCTGTTAAATGAAAATCTCGATTAGAAATGAATAAAGGGTCCATCTCTCCGAATGCTAAAAAGTTATACTCTTCAAAAACATTTGAGCTATCTCCGGATACAATATCAATTCTAGGATCCCCAAGGTAGGAAAAGTTATCAAAGAAAATATTGTTCTGTATCTCTTCAGAAACCGGATCAACTAGTACCAGACCACCGCCAAAGTTCAAACAGTAATTTTTGTAGAATGTATTGTTAATAATTTTATTTGATGAGTTCTGTGAAAGAATAGCTCCCCCATAAACTACTGATTCATTATAGTAGAAGATATTATTAGCTATCTCGGAGTTTGTTGAGAACAGGGCTAACGCTCCCCCGAACTGGGTATAATTATAAAAGAAATAACAGTTCTTCACCATCAAATTCGCATTAGTCGTTTCGATTGCTCCATACTTTAATGCACTTTCGTGCGGAAGGTAAACATCTTCAATATTGCAAAATATAAAAATTAAACTATCAGTTGGATCAATAGCATGAATCCCCTCCCAACCTTCCTCGAATGCTTTAAAGAAAATTTGGTCTTCTTTACTTCCTATAGCCTTAAGTCCTCCGGTAATGTTAAGTCCCGTTTCATTTTTAAAAAAGACGAGCACACCTGCTTCAATTACTAAATTTGTTCCTTCATCTATGTAAATATTATCTGTAACCAGGTAAGGCGAATTACTTTTTGTAAGAATGCCGGATAGTTGCCCGTTAATCTTAGTATAAACCCCACCTAATCCGGGATCAATTCCGGGATCTGTGAATAATGATCTATCGGCACAACTAACTATAAAAAGCACCAGAGGAATTAGTATTTTAAGAATATATGATCTCATAAAATTTTTATCCAATGCACTTTAAAAAATATAACATTCTGATTAAATAAGTATGAAAAAATATCTACTCCACTTATTTCTTGTCTTATGGCTGAATGCTAATCTGTTTTGCCAGGAGAAAGTAAGTATTACCATTCAGGTAATAGCTAAAAACGTACCTGACGAATCCACGCTCTATGTAACTGGAAATGATGTAAAACTTGGTAACTGGCAACCCGATTTGGTAAAACTTATCGAAACTGACAAGTGTAAGTGGTCAACAAAAATTTCATTAGCAATCGGTAAAAAGGTGGAATTCAAGATTACCCGTGGAAGCTGGGAGACAGAAGCATTGAATGATGATGGCTCAATCCCCGCTAATTTTAGATTAGATGTTTTAAGAGATACTACAATTGAGATTGGAGTTAATCTCTGGGCGGATATGTTTAAGCAAAAAGTTGTAGGACAAATAACAGGTATAGTAAAATATCACCTGAATATGAGGGGAAAAGACATTGGACCTCGTGACGTTATTGTCTGGCTTCCACCATTTTATTTTTTAGAACCAGAAAAAAGATATCCGGTTCTTTATATGCACGATGGTCAGAATTTATTTAATCCCCGTACTTCCGCATTCCGGGTTGATTGGCAAATTGATGAAACTGCTGACAGTCTAATAAGGCAGGAATTAATTGAGGATATTATAATAGTAGGAATTTATAACACTCCTGAAAGAAGAAATGAATATTCAGAAAACGATACCGGATATGCATATATGAATTTTATTGTTGATTCGCTTAAACCATTTATTGACAGAAATTATAGAACTCTTTCAGGAAATGAGTACACCGCAACAGGAGGATCTTCTATGGGTGGGTTAATTTCTTTTATGCTGGTCTGGGAATATCCGGATATATTTTCCGGGGCAATTTGTATGTCACCTGCTTTTAGGGTAAGAAGATTTGATTTTGTAGACAATGTTGAATTGTACAATGGACAAAAAAAAGATATCAAAATTTACATTGATAATGGTGATACAGAACTGGATTCACTAATTCAATTCGGAGTGGATGACATGCTATCAGCCCTGGAAAAAAAAGGATATGCCCCTATAAAAAATTTCTATTGGTTCAAAGATGAAAATGCATCTCACAACGAAAATGCCTGGTCTAAACGTGTATGGCGTGCGCTAATATTTCTATTTGGGACAGAGAAGGGGAGAGCGCTACTTTAACTTTTTCTCGAAATGCTGATAGTCCTTGAGGTTCTTCCAATCGCCACCCCATTTCCAGCCTCTATCTTTAAATTCTTTGACAAGTTGTGAACCGGATGATATTGTTCCTGCTTTTGTAGTGTCATAAATACTACCCGTTGGTACACTCTGACCATTTTTAATATACGGATTAAGAAAAGGATTAATATCAATTGCCAGCCCGTATGCATGTTTGGAAGTTACCCTCGTACCGGAAATAAACCTATAGTTAAAAGCAGATGTATTATTATCCTTCATTGATTTTTCATCCGACCAGTCATAAGCACTCATGGGAATTACTTTGTTTAAGGGGAATCTGGATTCCTTAATAAAATCAAAAATTTCCTTAATATCTTCTACCACTTCTTTATGAATAACCAGTTGTCCCTTATGTAATTTCTCATCGAAACCATAATAATAAACTTCAACCAGCTCCAGGTTTTCCAAAGTATTGTGCGGGATGTTTTGCCCGGTAACAGCTTCATCAAAATTTAAATTAGAATCGGTTACAATATCTAAAGGATCAGTTTGATCAATGGCTGCTGTTCCTTCTAAACCTTTTGAAAGCTCAGACCTGTTTTGACCCGAAACGTTGCTAGTTCCAGGTATTAGAAAGTTCATTGAGAATAGGTAAATAAAAATTGTCATCCCGGATTTAATCATTTACATGTATCTTATTTTTAGCTCTATATAACATTTGCTGTAAAGGTAAAACTACAGTTCATTAAATCATAGGGAAAAATTTTGCTTTATTGAAAAGATGACAAATATTATAGATATATTTCGCCGTCAAAAAATCAAAAGGATGAAAATGAAAAAAATATTTTTAATTTTTTCTGTTATTGCAATAGCGGTATTAATTGGCTGTAATAAAAAACCTGAAGTTATAACACTGGAATCGGGTTTAAAGTATATGGATGATTCCCTTGGAACAGGAAGAGAAGCAAAAGCTAATGAACTGGTTACTATTCATTTTAAGGGCTGGATGGTTCCAACTGGTGATAGCCTGGAATTATTTGCCGACTGGACTTTAAACGAGAACCTGAAAAAACAATCGCTTGGTGATTCAAAGATGAGAAATCAACCTGTGAAGTTTGTCCTCTTTAACAATTCATTTATTAAAGGTTCCGATGAAGGCATAGCTGGTATGAAAGCCGGTGGAATAAGAACGATTATTATTCCTTCCAAGCAAGCTTATGGAGAAAAGGGTATTGGATTTATTCCTCCAAATACTGATTTAAAAGTTGTAATCGAGCTCCTTGAAGTTAAAGACAGGATAGTTGCAAAAATGTGGGAGGTTGATCCGGGATTGTTTAAGACTACAGCAAGTGGTTTAAAATATGCAATAATTAGTGAAGGTGATGGACCTTTGGCGGAGATTGGGAAATTAGTTACTGTTAATTACTCCGGTTATTTAGAGGATAGTACTATGTTCGATAGCTCTGTTGAGCGGGATGATCCGATTTCTTTCCCGATCGGACAAGGTCAGGTAATTCCCGGGTGGGATGAAGGTATGCAGCTTCTAAAGAAAGGAGCTAAAGCCAGGTTTGTAATACCTCCTCAATTAGGCTATGGCGAAATGCAATTGGAAAAGATTCCGGTAAACTCAACATTAATTTTTGATGTGGAATTGCTGGACGTACAATAGAAAGAGATAATAATAAATTCATACAACATACATTCATACAATTAAAACGAGTATGGATGTATGCTTGTATGGATGTATGAGACAGGTAAAGTAATTCTACTTTTTATTTTGTAATTCCCAGAGTTTAATGTAGTTGAGCATGGTGCTCACTGAATGAAGCAGAGAAATTATCAAACCATAAACACCATCTTTAAATCCACGCTTGTTTATAAAGAAAAGAAAAAAGGCTGAGAAAGAGTGCGCAAAAATTGTCCATCCATTTACTTTTCTTTTCTGTTTATAAAGTTCTTCCGCCTTTAAGCTTGTATAATAATTAATTTTATTGAAATAATCGGAAAAGGAAGAAAAGGTATAATGCAGCATTGGATTTTCGAGCTTACCGATTTTTCCATCTACGGTGAAACCTTCGTGGACCAAGCGATCTGTTAAATCTGTTTTTTCTTTTTTGAATAAACGGATCTGATAGTCGTTCCCCCAACCGCAGCTTGTGATTTCTTTATTCAGTAAAAAATTTCTTCTTCTAATTTTATAACCAGTAAATTCATTTGAAATAATGGTTAGAATTTCATTTTTTAATTCTAGGGTAATTCTTTCGTCAGCATCAACGCTTAAAACCCAGTCGTTGCTGGTCATACTGAGCGCGTATTTTTTCTGGGGAACATAACCATCCCACTTTCTAGTAAAGATTTTTTTTGTGAAATTTTTAGCCAGCTCAACTGTTTTATCTGTACTTTCGGCATCGACTACAATTATTTCATCTGCCCATTCCACACATTTAAGGCAATCAGAAATGTTCTTCTCTTCATCTTTAGTGATGACTATTACGGATATTTTATTCATAAATGTTATTAAAACCCGTTAGATATTTTATTTGTGGTTAATTAATTTTAATAAAGATTTTATCTAACGGTTTAAATATAAAACTTTATCAGGCTTATTGCCTGTGAATAATAGCCTCCACCGAAAAGATTTAAATGATTAAGAACATGATAAAGTTTATAAATATTCTCTCTGTACTCATATCCATCTTCCAGTGGAAAAGTCTCGTTATATGCTTTGTAGAATTCAGGGCTAAAGCCACCAAATAACTTTGTCATTCCAAGATCTGCTTCCCGGTGACCATAGTAGACTGCAGGATCAATCAATACAGCATCACCATTTTCACCGATCATATAATTTCCTCCCCATAAATCTCCGTGAAGGATCGATGGTTTTTCATTATGCCCCCCAATTATTTTATCTATTTTCTCTTCAAGTTTAGATATACCTTTTCTTAATTCTGAAGTTGAATTACCTAGCTTCTCAGCTAACTGAAGCTGATATAAAATTCTCTTATTGAAATAAAAGTTAACCCAGCTTGTTATTTCCGTTTCGTCAGGAATATTTTTCTGAGGATTGGAACCGATGTAATTGTCTTCGTAAAAACCATACTCATTAGCTGTGAATTTATGCATTTCTGCAAATCGTCTCCCAAAGTCCTCAAAGAAATTTTTCTTTTTAATGCCGGAAGAAACGAACTCAAGTAGAATGTAATCCTTATCGACATCTAAAACATCCGGAATTCTGATTGCATTGGCTTTAGCTAATTCTTTCAATCCATTAGCTTCTTTTTCAAACATATCATCTGAAATACCGAGATGATATTTTAATAAATAATTAGAGTCTTCACTGGTTGTAATCTTGTAAGCGTCGCTTATGCATCCGCCGGAAAGGGAAGACATACTTCTAATTTTTTTACCGAGCTTTTCTTCAAGTCTGGCTTTTATCTTCTCTTCTGATATCATCTTCAACTTTTTTTAATAATTCACTAACTGAATCTTCAAGGATGTCTAAAACTAATTCGAAACCATCGCTACCGCTATAGTAAGGGTCAGGTACTTCTTCCACAGCTTGCTTGTTTCCAAAGCCAACCATCTTGAAAACTTTGTCCTTGTATTTATTCTTTTTATCAAGGGAAGTTATTTCAGAATAATTATCATCATCCATTGTAATTATGTAATCAAAGTACTCAAAATCTTTTTCAGGATTGAATTGCCTTGCATTGCTATCGAGAATATAACCTCTTCTTGAAGCGTGTCTAATCATTCTTGGATCAGGTAATTCGCCTGTGTGGTAATCAAGTGTCCCTGCCGAGTCAATTTCTATTGTTCCATCCAATCCCTTTTTCTCTGCAAGCTTTTTTGCGATTCCTTCTGCGGCAGGTGATCTGCAAATGTTACCCATACAGACAAACAAGATTCTTTTCTTCATCAGTTGCTTTCTTCTCCGAAAATTGTCACTACTATTTTCCTGCTTCCACCATGATTTCGATGTTCGCATAAATAAATACCCTGCCAGGTTCCAAGATTCAATTTTCCATTTGTAATCGGAATAGTCAGTGAGTTTCCAATAATTGTTGCTTTGATATGTGCCGGCATGTCATCAGCTCCTTCTGAGTTGTGATCATAGTACGGCTCGTTTTCTTTGACTGCTTTGTTAAAATATTTATTCATATCTGAACGAACATCCGGATCGTAATTTTCATTTAAGGTAATAGAAGCAGAAGTATGTTTAATTAAAAGGTATACTATACCAATTTTAATTTTTCTTATTTCAGGTAAATGATCAAGAATTTCATCTGTTACAAGATGAAATCCTCTCGTTCTTGGTTTCAAAGTTATTTCTTTTTGATACCAGCTCATTTTATTCTTTCTACTTCTATGTAAATACCGGGAAGAAAATTTTTTGCCCTGGACGAATTAATTCCCAGACATTTACCGTAAACATTTATCGATGTCCCACTGGTTAGCGATTGTGCTTTTTCTTCTGCATCTTTATTCATCAGGATGCAGTAAAGTCCGGTTTCATTATTTTCTGTTTGAAGTTCAATGATACTATTATCATTCTCAAATTCATAATAGGATTTTACTTCTCCGGCTAATTCCAGATTTTTATTGAGGAATTTTTCGTCAGCATTTTTCTGATTTAAGGAATAATTAGCTACTAATTCATCTGCATTTGTTTTTATGCTTTTCTGTTGAAGGACGACATAAAACAGAATTACCAAAATAAGCAGCAGCATAATTACATTACCAAATTTCGTTTTCTTCCTTTTCATTAAATCCGCTGAGTTTTTAATCTTTCCTTATTCCAAATTAATCCTTTAAAACAAAAAAGGCGAATCGGATGATTCACCTTTTTAACTCAATATATATTTTGAATCATTTTCTACTTAGAAGCCAGCTTAACCTGGAAAGTAATTTGTTCTTCACTTCTTTTTACAATTACATCAACAATATCACCGGGGACAAAATCACCGAGAGCATATGTAAAGTCATAAATGTTAGAGATTTTCTTTCCACCAAATTCAATAATAATATCTCCACCCTGCAAACCTGCAAGTTGTGCAGGACTTCCTTCCGATACTC
>JBATIA010000270.1:0-1742 GCA_049667415.1 Ignavibacteriaceae bacterium | reverse complement strand
TATCTGGATTGCTTGGCTGGCTGCCATCAATTAAAGTATTACTGATATGATTTGTATCACCATCAATAATAAAATTACTGGCTACTGTAATTGCTTTTCCCAGGTAATTAATGTTTTCTATATAAGTACCGTCCTCAACCAGAACTAAATCACCATCAACTGCAGCACTAATACCTGCCTGAATGGTTGAGTAATCTCCAGGTACGTGAATTGTGTCCTGTGGATAAACAATAAAGAATGTAAAAATCAGAAACAGAGTAAAAAATATTTTTTTCATTTTAACCTCCTGGTTATAGATGATTAAATTATTACCTCACCCTGTTTCCCTCTCCTTCCTTCGACTTTGCTCAGGATGACGGAGAGGGATTAAGGGAGAGGTTTTTTATTTCATCAGTATCATTTTCTTATCCATCACTAATCCATTAGCTTCAAGACGATAAACGTATATCCCACTGGCAAAGTTGCTGGCATTCCAGACATACTGGTAGCTCCCCGCTGTGAGATTAGCTGAAACTAAAGTTGCTACTTCCTGTCCTAACACGTTGTAAATTTTCAAACTAACAAATCCATCTGTCGGTAATTCTAGTTGAATAGTAGTCTGAGGATTAAACGGATTTGGATAGTTATTAATTTTTATTTCGTGCGGTGTTTGTTCTGATAATGCTATTTCTTCATCATCAAATCTTGTCTTGCCAAGGAAACCATACCAATCAATTGTTGCTGGACCTCCATAAGCACCCATATCATTTCTAACTAATCCACGAGCTGGAAACATTGCATATCCCGAATGCCAGGGGCTTTCAGGATCATTATATATTACGTCGGGGTTACCTGCATCAATGCAGGGTGAGTTATGTTTCAAGAGAGAGAATAACGAAATGAGCATTGGATTAGCATTAATATTACCTGTACCTGCCCAGCCACCCATAACATCAGAATAAGTAACATCAATAGTTCCGCTTTCAACATATATCTCCGAACCTTCCGGTGCGTGATTATTCCACAATATGGAATTCATTACTGTTGGTGCTGCACTCTTTGTATAAATAGCGCCGCCTTTTTGTTCAGCGTGGTTTTTAATTATGGTGTTGTTAATAATTTTGGCAAAGCTGAATGCATCACCAATCCATCCACCGCCGCCAAATGTGGCTTTATTTTTTTCGAATAGATTATTTTCTATTGTTGGACTGCCATCCCAAACAGCGAATCCACCTCCATAACATGCACCTGCCCCACTGAAAGTATTATGTGAGACAATGTTGTTTCTGAAACAAACTTCGTCAGGTGGATAATCGAATAATACTCCCGGTGAAAAACTGCTGTTTACTGCGCTGACTTCATTATGCTGAATAATGTTATTTGTAAATGTGCCTTTACTACCAAGTATGCATAATCCTCCACCATTTCCACCAAGCCAGAAAGTTGCGGTTTCGTTTTGAAGTGCTTTATTATGAGTAATTATATTTCTGGACATAAACACTTCATTTGGAGGTGTTGGATAAGACCAGGATTGAACAATTAATCCGCCACCACCAGCACCGCCGTCTTCAGCAAATATTGTATTGTGAATAAAAGTATTTTTTACAATTCTACCGGAACTTGAAAATGAAGCTCCTCCTCCACCACTCAGAATTGATCCTGTCACAAAATTATTTTCAAAGCTATTGTTTTCAAGTATGACATATGCTGGAACCCAGGGAGGAGTGCTCGCAAAACCACCGCCCCAGCTCATACCCATAGTA
>JBATIA010000269.1:0-7552 GCA_049667415.1 Ignavibacteriaceae bacterium | reverse complement strand
TCAATATACTTTGCTGGTTATTATAAAATAGTCGAAACAGAAGATGCACTTATAGATCAGCTAAAAAGTGAAAAAGATCCCAGTACCAGAATATTAATTGCACTTGTTCTTTACGAATTGGGTAGTGAAGAAGGATTGCTCGAAGTAAAAGATCTTTCGTTGAATGATGAAAATGCTAAAGTAAGGAGAATGGCTACACAGATCTACAACGAGTATCTGGTAAATGATGCTGGAAGTACAGCATACATTACAGAGTAGTATTTTAAAATCTAAATTAAAATCTTTGTTGTATAGAAATCAATGATGAATAAAAAAATGCTGAAAATATCTGTCTGTCTTGGGATTATCCTGCTGACGTTTACAGGATGCTGGTCTGAGGATAACAAAAAACAGGAAGTAGAAGATAAGAATTTTTTTGGTGCGGTTAATGAAATGTTCGGTGTGAATGAGAAGAACTACATCAATCTGGAAGGCAACTGGAGATTCTCAATCGGTGATGATACAGCCTGGTCTTCACCTGATTTTAAAGACAACAATTGGGAAAAAATTAAAGTGCCTGCAACCTGGGAAGATCAGGGATTTCACGGATATAACGGTTATGCCTGGTACAGAAAAACATTTGAAGTCCCGAAAGAATTAATCGGCAGCAATTTTGTTCTGAATGCCGGATTCATTGATGATGTTGATCAGACTTTTATTAATGGAAAACTCGTTGGAATGTCCGGAGGTTTTCCGCCGCAGTTTGTAACTGCTTATGATGCCCACCGTGAGTATTACATTTCTAAAGATATATTGAAGGATGGAAAAAACACAATAGCCATACGTGTTTACGATATTCAGCTTGAGGGTGGAATTATAAGAGGAGCGGTTGGACTTTCACCTGTTCAGCCCGATGTTCGTCATATTTCTTATCTTGATCTTGATATAAATCTTACAGGAACCTGGAAATTTAGTATTGGTGATATCAGCGATTGGAAGAATCCCGATTACGATGATAAAGACTGGGAAGAAATATTTGTACCTGCATTCTGGGAAACACAGGGATTTAAAAATTATAACGGGTTCGCATGGTACAGAATTAAGTTTAATTTGCCTGAAAAGTATGCTAATCAAAAAATGGTCCTTATGCTCGGGATGATTGATGATATTGATCAAACTTTTGTGAATGGAATTTTAATCGGTTCTGTCGGTGATTGGAATTTTAATATCGTTCCAGAAAGCTTCAACCAGAATAATGAATGGGAAACAATTCGTGCCTATGATATACCGGATAACGTTCTTCAGCCGGGAAAAGAAAATACAATTGCAGTTAGGGTGTATGATGGATTTATTGATGGAGGAATTTACCAGGGACCGATAGGAATAATAACTCAGGAAAAGTACAGCAAGTACTGGAATAACCGGGAAGAATAGACACTTCAAAATCTCAAATCATAAAAAAAAATCACAAACAATTTTTAATAACCAGTTTTCAAGTTCCAAATAATTTTTTAGTATTTAAGAGTAAGCTTTGTGTGTCATTCCGGCCGATCCCGATTTATCGGGAGAAGAACCGGAATCCAAAACCAAAATTATTTAGTGGATTCCGCGTCAAGCACGGAATGACGGCGAAATTAATTTGAAGGCCATCACTTTTGTTGCTGGTAGTTTACTTGTTATTTGATGATTGCTTTTTGTCCAAGGGACTCATTTGGAGGAATTTTCAGATCATCTCTCAAGTTTGGTTAGTGTGGCGATTATAGAAAAGTAAAAAAGTTACGATGATGAAGAACGATCCAAACAAAACATCCGATGCATAATGTGCCCCGATAACCACTCTGCTTAAAGCTAACGTAAATCCCCATAGAAAAATTATCACAATCGCTGATAATTTTACCCAGTGTTTTTTGTTTATAAGAAGAACTAATAAAGCCAATAGCATCCAACCCATTGCGGCGTGACCGGAAGGAAAAGAATCAAAACCAGTAAAACCCTGAGGCAAATACCACGGAGTAAATTGTGAAAATGCTGAATCAAGCTCTCTGAAGCGGACTCTTCCCCAAAAGTACTTAACTCCCTGAATAAATATTACGTAACCAAACAAAGCCATTCCTACAACAACTTTTGCATATCTTATTGCAATAGCACTTCGAACCTGATTTTTGAAATGAATAGCAGAAAAAATTATTATGCTGATAGAAAAAGAAATAATTAAGAAGATTATTAAATGATTTGTTACTATTCGATCGAGAATTATATCAAACAGGTAAAATATCACTCCGCTGCTTACTAAGAAGAAAACTACTTTCTGAACGTATGACCAAACATCTGATTTTATTTTAATGAATGAATAATAAACATAAACTCCACTGAGAATGATAGAGAGTCCCGGAATCATTCCGTAGTTTTCCAGGAATTTTACCCAGACTGAGTTTTGATTTACAGCCTGCTTTGAAATGTCAAGATCATGAAGACCAAATACAACAGCAAGTATAATCCAGACAGAGACAAGAATTAATACAAGCACATTTATTTTCATTAACTGATTTTCTTTTTTGCTTAGTTTATTATTCAAAAGTATCTTTGCTTTAAAAATATTAAATAAAAAATAGAATAAAATATGAATATATCGTTGGGTAAATATCAGACGGCTGTTGAAAAATCACTTAACCATATAAGCAGAGAGAGAATTATTCCACGCATATGGCAAAAAGATCATACTGTGTGGAGAAACGATCCAACAGAAATTTCTAATCGTCTTGGCTGGCTTGATTGTGTTGAAGTGACAAAAAAATCTTTTATAGAAATAAAATCTTTTGTTGATGAAGTCCGTAAAGATGGATTTACAGATGCACTTTTGATGGGAATGGGGGGATCGAGTTTGGCTCCTGAAGTTTTTCGTTTGACATTAGGTGTGAAGAAGGGTTATCTGGACTTGCACGTTCTCGACAGCACTCACCCTGAAGCAATATTGGAATATGAAAAGAAACTTAATCCTGAAAAAACATTGTACATAGTTTCAACAAAATCCGGCGGAACAGTCGAGACAATGTCATTTATGAAATACTGTTTTACCAGTGTATCAAGGAAACTTGGCAGGGAAGAAGCAACAAAACATTTTATGGCTATTACCGATCCGGGAAGCGGATTGGAAGAGACGGCAAAGAAACTGAACTTCAGAAAAATATTTTTGAATGACCCAAATATAGGTGGGAGGTTTTCCGCCTTATCTCTATTCGGAATTGTTCCCGCAGCTTTAATCGGTGTTGATCTCAATAAATTATTTGACGAAGCATCGAAGATGATCACTGAGTTTAATCGTCAGGAAGTTTCTGATAACAATGGAGCAAAACTTGGTGCAGCTATTGGCACATTGGCAAAAGAAGGTGTGGACAAGCTTACCTTACTCATTTCACCCCAACTCAAATATCTCGGTGGCTGGCTTGAACAACTAATTGCTGAAAGCACAGGGAAAGATGGAAAGGGAATCTTACCAGTTGATCTTGAACCAACAATTCCGGTTAGTGAGTATGGGAAAGACAGAGTCTTTTGTTATATAAAAACCTCAGTCGATAATACCTTTGATGAAAAAGTTAGCGAAATAAAATCTGCTGGTTTTCCCGTAGTAGAAATCGAACTTGAAAACATTTATCAACTTGGTGCGGAATTTTTCAGATGGGAATTTGCTACTGCAATTGCAGGATTTGTTATGGATGTTCAACCATTCGATCAGCCCAATGTTGAGTCGGCTAAAATTGCAGCACGTGCAATGATGAAGGAGTATCAGCTTAAAGGAGAACTACCTGAACTAAAACCGGCATTAGAATCAGAAGGGATAAAAGTTTTTGGCGATATCAAAGCTGGTAATTTGAATGAGACTATCGCATCATTTCTTTCCAAATGTGAAAAAGGGAAAAGCTACATTGCCATTCAGGCTTTTTTAAAACCGGATGAAAAAACCTGGCAGCAGCTTCAGCTTTTAAGATTAAGAATATTGCAGAACTATAAAGTTGCAACAAGTCTAGGTTATGGTCCAAGATTTCTTCATTCAACCGGTCAATTACACAAAGGAGATTCGGGAAACGGATTTTTTATTCAACTCGTTTCTGATTATTCTGTGGACGTTGGAATTCCTGATAATCCTGGTGAAGACAAATCTTCAAATTCATTCGGAACTTTGATCAAAGCACAGTCGTTGGGTGACAGGCAAGCTCTGGTGGAAAATCAACGAGCTATTTTAAGAATTGAATTAGCTGACAGTCAGATTGAAAAGATTGTAAGTTTGATCGATTTTATATAACCATATTTAAATCCATCTGGATCGTCCTTCAATTGTAAATCTACTAAACCCGAATTTTACAATTTGGTTTTGAAACAAAATTTTCACTTCTAAGTCCAACCTTTATTCCGTTGAGTCCGGTTTCTGAAAAAAACTTGTAAAAGAATTGGTAAGAACACAAAAACGCGTTGGCTTTGAAAGCAAACTGTCATTACTTATCTCAGTATTAATCCACGGGTTTACCTTTTGGATTTTTGTACTATTAGAGTATCAGCTTATTACTTCTGAAGAACCTGTCTATCTGGAAATACTTTTCGATGAGGTTACCATAAAAATTCCAAAAGAAGAAATTGAATCCGTGCAGAAGAAAATTATGAAAGCAAAATCACAAAATTCTAATGAAATGCCAGGTGCAGATACTCTTGTGAATAGTGAGGATTTTATAGAAAATAAAAACGATACTACACTTGCTGAATCAGAGTACGGTTCTGTTGAGGCGAGTGAAAAAGAAAAAAGACAAATGTATCTAAAATATGCCAGAACATTACTTGACTCATTCCTGATAACTCATCCTGAATACAGCAGTCTTATTTTAAAGCAACAGGCTAAAGAACTTGTCGATAATAAATTTTCCCGATTAAATTTAGAGGACAAAATAGCCCACGATATTTACCTGTACCTCAAAGAAAAATACCCGGAGGGATCTGAACATGAAATGAATAAATATGCTGGTCCGGGTGTACAAATTCCGATAGATGATTTAATAGAGCTTATAAAAGACCTTTTTTGATAAACGGTTTGTCTCTTGTATAAGTCTATCGTATATTTGCGATGAACGATAAGGAAAATTATATGGCTGTAGCAAAAACAGAAGATTTTACAAAAACAGATACCTGGCTTGCGGATATTGCAAAAGCATTATCACACCCGGCAAGGATAAGAATATTAAAAATCCTTACCGAAATGAACGTTTGTATGTGCGGTGATATTGTTGAGAAACTTCCACTTGCACAGGCGACTGTTTCGCAGCATCTTAAAGAACTGAAACGTGTCGGATTAATCCAGGGTGATATCGAAGGCTCAAAAGTCTGTTATTGTGTAAACAATCAAACACTTCAAAAAGCAAAAAAGGAATTAGATAAACTTTTTTCAATAGTATGTAATTGTTAACATTAAGGAGTATTAAAATGCAAACATCAGAAGAAATTAAACAAGTTGTAAAAGAAAAATACGGGGAAATTGCTGCAAAAAACCAGCAAGGATGCGGTTGTGGCTGCGGTTCTAAATCAAATAAAATTGTTGGTTACACTGTGATGCAGGATGAATACGATCATCTTGATGGATATGTTGCAGATGCTGACCTCGGACTCGGTTGCGGTGTACCCACTGAATATGCAGGAATAAAAAAAGGCGACACGGTCGTCGATCTTGGCAGCGGTGCTGGTAATGATGTTTTTGTGGCCCGGTCAATTGTTGGTGATGTAGGCAAAGTAATAGGAATTGATTTTACCCAGGAAATGGTAGACAAGGCGATTGCGAACAAAATAAAAGTTGGTTTTAAGAATGTGGACTTTAAACTTGGAGAAATAGAAAATATTCCTTTGGAAAGTAACTCCGCGGATGTTGTGATCAGCAACTGCGTATTAAATCTTGTCCCAGATAAAAGAAAAGCATTTGTTGAGATTTATAGAATATTAAAACCGGGCGCACATTTTTGTGTTTCTGATATTGTTCTAAAAGGTGAATTACCAGCGGGATTGAAAAAGTCTGCCGAGATGTATGCAGGCTGTGTTGCCGGTGCGCTTCAACAGGATGAATATTTAGATATAATACAGAAAACAGGATTTATAAATATTGACATTAAAAAAACAAAAGTAATCAATCTACCAAATGAAATTTTTAAAAAATATTTGAGTGACTCGGACATCGATAATTTTAAAAATAATAATATTGGTATTTTCAGTATAACAGTTGTGGGATATAAAAGCTAAGTAATATCAATCGGGATGCAGAGATATTTGTAACCCGATTTTTTTGATTTTATATTTCGTTATTGGACGAAATGAATTTATATGATTGAAGAAAAGACAAGAATATTTAAAGCACTTTCTGATCCGAATAGACTTCGTATCCTTAAAATGCTTCAGACAAAATCCCTTTGCGTTTGCGAAATAACCGATGTGCTGAAGCTGGCTACCTCAACAGTATCCAAGCACTTAAGCATATTGAAATCCACTGGTTTTATAATAGAGGAAAAAGATGGTAAGTGGGTTAATTATCTTATCAACCCTCGTCCCTCTGATGTAAGAATTTCATCAATGTTATCAACTCTTGATTTCTGGATATCCGATGATCAATTGATTATTTCCGATAAACAAAAAGTTCAAAAAGTGGATCGTAATGAAGTATGCTCGCGTTAAAAATTTTTTTAATAAACAATTCGTCATTTAACGAATTATATAATTGAATTACTGATATGGACTGGAAAGAACAATATAAAAGTTTTCTGTGGATTTTAGGATTTTTTCTCTTCGCTTACTTTATGCCGATTGAGAATGAAATGTTTAGTGCTGCCATTATTGCTGCCTTCGATCTTGCTAAATGGTATGCACAGGAACACGTTTTACTTTGTTTGATTCCTGCTTTTTTTATTGCTGGCGTAATTGCAGTTTTTGTTAGTCAGACTGCTGTGATAAAATATTTCGGAGCTAATGCAAAAAAATGGGTTGCCTATTCTGTTGCTTCTGTGTCAGGAACCGTTCTTGCAGTCTGTTCCTGCACAATACTTCCGTTGTTTTCAAGCATTCATAAACGTGGGGCTGGTCTTGGTCCTGCTATTGCTTTTCTTTATTCAGGTCCGGCTATTAACATTCTAGCAATAATTCTTACAGCCCGTATACTTGGACTTGAACTCGGTATTGCCAGAATTATTGGAGCTGTTGTTTTCAGCATCGTAATCGGATTGATTATGGCATTCATCTATCGCAAAGAAGAAAAAGAAAAAAGCGATGCACAATTGAATATGCCCGATATTCCAGAAGATAGATCTATGTGGCAGACATCTCTTCACTTCTTTATCCTTGTTGCAATTCTTGTTTTTGTCAATTGGGGTAAACCAGACACTGCGGATGGATTCTGGTATTTTATGTTTGCAAACAAATGGATTATTACTTCAATCTTCGGAATTGGTTTTGCTCTTTCGATGATTTATATAATAAAAGTTAAAAAGATATATGTGATACTCGGAACTTTAGCAGTAATCATTTCTGCTGTTTTCTTTTACGACAATCCAAC
>JBATIA010000268.1:0-2139 GCA_049667415.1 Ignavibacteriaceae bacterium | reverse complement strand
TGCTATCTTGGGTGCTTTTTCTAGTCTTACCACATCCATATTATTTTCTTCACTCTGAACAAAGGAATAAATCTCCGTTGTCTGCGAAAGTGATACTGGTTCAAAGACAACTGCATTCAGTCTGCATTCTGCCGCAAGATCCTCACTGTAATCAATAAGAAAGGAACCTCCACGGTAGTTTAGCAGCCAGTCCGCTTTATAACCATTTGTAAGAGCCCGGTACGTAATTCCATAAGCTTTAAGATGATCGGTTTGGCTTAAATCCATAAATATGAGAAGCTTGGATTGAGGAAGGACATTTACTGAAAATAGAATGAAAGTAATAAATATTTTAAAAACGTTTCTAATCATAATGAAAACATAAACAGAATTGTTAATTTGTTTTATTGTTGCACTGTTGATAACAATTTAGCAATGCAACAATGAGACAATGTTTAAGCCGACTTCTTCTCCGTCTTAATGAAGATCGGTTCATCCCCTTTCTTAACAACATCTCCTGTAATAATACATTTTTCAACGTCTTTTTTATTGGGTAGTTCATACATTATATCCAGCATAATGTCTTCTACAATAGATCGGAGTGCACGGGCACCTGTTTTCTTAACCATAGCTTTATCAACTATTGCACTAATAGAGAATTTATCAAATTCAAGTTCAACGTTTTCCATTAAAAACAACTTTTTGTATTGTTTGAGTATGGCGTTCTTCGGATCAGTTAAAATACTCCTCATTGCTTCTTCATTCAGTTGATGGAGTGGTGCAACAACAGGAATTCTGCCTATCAACTCTGGAATTAATCCATACTTCAGCAAATCTTCCGGTTGAATAAACTTGAGCAGTTCCTCATCCTCTTTTTTATCTTTGACATCTCTTGCAAAGCCCATTTTATTTTTATTAATCCTTGCAGCGATGATTTTGTCTATACCATCAAACGCACCGCCAAGAATAAAAAGAATATTCTTTGTGTTAATGTTTATCAGACTTTGTTCGGGATGTTTTCTTCCGCCTTTAGGAGGAACGCCTGCATTTGTTCCTTCTAATATTTTTAATAGTGCCTGCTGTACGCCTTCACCTGAAACATCTCGTGTAATAGATGTGCTCTCACTTTTTCGTGCTATCTTATCAATTTCGTCAATGTACACAATCCCCTTTTGTGCCCTGTCAAGATTATAATCTGCTGCCTGAAGAAGATGAACAAGTACTGTCTCAACATCATCGCCAACATAGCCCGCTTCTGTGAGAGTTGTTGCGTCAGCAATTGCAAATGGAACATCAAGAATTTTTGCGAGAGTTTGAGCAAGAAGGGTTTTACCTACACCCGTCGGACCAATCAACATTATGTTGCTTTTTTCAATTTCTACATCGTCCAGCTCAAAAAAAGTTGAACGGGTGCTTATTCTCTTATAATGATTGTAGACAGCTACTGAAAGTACTTTCTTTGCTCTATCCTGCCCAATAACATATTCATCAAGCTGCTTTTTAATTGTTGCGGGAGTGTGGTTGTATTTTTCCTTATTGCGGGAATTTTGAAATGCTGCAAGATTATTTTTAAGAATATCAACGCTACTTGCAATACATATGTCGCAGATATAAACGTCGGGTCCGGCAATCATACTCCCTACTTCGTGTCCTTCCCTTCCACAGAAAGAACATTTAACAATCTTCTGTCCTGGTTTCTTATTCATTCAAGTCCCGGGTTTATTTTGTAATAATAAAAGCTGTGCTCTTGCATCATCTATGTAAATCGACTTAGGATACTCAGCCAAAAGTTTCTGGTAAAATTCTTCGGCTTTACTATAATTTTTTATTCCAAACTGATGAATTTTTCCAAGCAAATATACGGCTTTATCAGCATAAATATTTTTTTCGCCTTCCAAAGAAATACTTTCCAGAACAGATACCGCCTCAAGATAATTATCAACTGCCAGCATCATTTCACTGTATCTGACTGCTGCAATTGCCTGCAAAATAAAAGCCTGCTTATTTTCAGCAAGTTTTTTGTAATAGACTGCTGCCTCCTCAAACTTTTTCCGCTCGACAAGAAACTCGGCTTGTGCAAAAGTCATCAGGTTAGACGAATCAATCATCTGGGGGTTCAATAGGAGTGAAAGTTCTAAAGCATCGTTTGCCGAATTATCC
>JBATIA010000267.1:0-2945 GCA_049667415.1 Ignavibacteriaceae bacterium | reverse complement strand
GTGTTGGTGCTGGAACCCCTTTTGAAATGGTAAATGATTCCTCGGTTTTGCATACACGCTTTCCACGACTTAACCGATTTATGGATTTAATTGCTTCTTTACCAATCCGAAATAGTGCTACTGTGGGTGGAAATATTATTAATGCTTCACCGATTGGTGACATGACAATATTCTTCCTGGCGTTAAATGCTTCGGTTGTTTTAAGTAACGGTGTTAAGCAAAGAAAGATATTATTGAAAGATTTTTATAAAGGTTACAAGCAGTTAGACAAATCAGATGATGAATATCTTGAATACATTGAATTTAAATTGCCTTCAAAAAATTCTCATTTCAATTTTGAAAAAGTTTCAAAAAGAACTCATCTTGATATAGCAAGTGTAAATTCAGCAATGTATGTCGAGGTGACAGATAATATTATTGCAGGCATTCACATCTCTGCCGGAGGTGTCGCTCCAATTCCGCTTTATCTTGAAAACACCTCTCAATTTTTACTGGGTAAAGAAATTACACTGGATAATGTAATTGAAGCATTACCAATTATTCAATCAGAAATATCTCCGATCACTGATATAAGAGGAAGTGCAGATTATAAACGCTTATTATTGAATCAATTATTTAAAGCTCATTTTATCGAACTTTTCCCTGAACTGATTAATGTTGAAGCACTGATATGAGAAATATAGATATTGAAAAACACGTTCGCGGTGAGTCGCAATTTATTGATGACATAAATGTTCCCGAAGGAACACTTTATGCTGCTGCGTTTGATTCAAAGATTGCTCACGGGAAAATTTTAAATATAAATGTTGATGAAGCAAAAACAATTCCCGGTGTTAAAATTATTCTGACTTCAAAAGATATTCCCGGCATTAATCAGGTAGGTGGTATTATTCCCGATGAAACACTTTTTGCGGAAAATGAAGTTCACTTTGTTGGTGAACCAAGTGGAATTGTCGTTGCCGATTCTTATGACATTGCAAGAAAAGCGACCGCAAAAATTAATATTGAATACGAAAAACTGCCAGCTGTTTTTGATCCACGGGAAGCGTTTGAAAAAGGTAAATTGATAATGCCGCCGCGAATATTTTCTTTTGGTAATGTTGATGAAACCTGGAATAAATGTGATATTATTTTAGAAGGCAAAGTTGAAACCGGAGGTCAGGAACATCTTTATTTGGAAACTCAGGGTTCTGTTGTAATTCCGGAAGAAGGCGGAAAGATTAAGCTAATTTCTGCAACGCAAAGCCCGACAACAGTTCAAAGAACCGTCGCTAGAATTCTTGGTTTGGAAATGAATAACATCGAAGTAGATGTTTTAAGATTAGGCGGTGCATTCGGTGGTAAGGAAGATCAGGCAACCCACTGGGCATCGATGTCTGCTCTTGCTGCGTACAAATTAAATAAACCTGTTAAACTTGTTCTCAACCGGATGGACGATATAAGAATGACTGGCAAACGTCATCCCTATTCATCAGATTATAAAATTGGTTTGACATCCGAAGGAAAAATTTTAGCATTCGAATCAACCTATTTCCAAAACGCAGGCGCATTTGCCGATCTTTCACCTGCAATACTTGACCGAACTTTATTTCACGCTACAAATAGTTATTACATTCCGAATGTGAAGACAACAGGAATAAGCTGTAAAACTAATTTACCTCCAAATACTGCATTCAGAGGATTTGGTGGTCCGCAAGGAAAATTTGTTATCGAAGCCGCTATTTATAAAGCAGCAGAAAAAATGGGAATTGATGCTTCGGAAATTCAAAGAAAAAATCTTATTAAAGATGGTGATTCATTTTATTACGGTCAGCCTGTAGAAAACAGCCAAGCTGAGAGATGCTGGATAAATGCTGAAGATAAATATGATATTAAGAATCTTAAGCATGAAGTGGAAGAATTCAATAAGAATAATTATCAATTCAAAAAAGGCATTGCAGTTATGCCCATTTGCTTTGGTATATCTTTCACCAATACACTTTTAAATCAGGCAAGTGCATTAGTTCATGTTTACACTGATGGAAGCATTGGAGTAAGCACAGCCGCAGTTGAAATGGGACAGGGAGTTAATGAGAAAATTAAAATTGCAGTTTCGAAAATATTATCTGTTTCAATCGATAAAATCAGGATTGAAACAACAAATACCACAAGGGTAGCTAACACATCAGCAACTGCAGCAAGCAGCGGTGCAGACCTTAATGGCAATGCTGCAATTCTTGCATCTAAAAATATTCTTGAAAGATTATTGAAAGTTGCAGCGGAAGAATTAAAAGTTGATAAAATAAGTGATTTAGAATTGAGGGATGAAGTAATATTTCACAAAGGAGAAAAAACAAAATTAGTCTGGAATGAATTAATTAAATTAACCTATCAAAAAAGAATAAGTCTCTCCTCCCAGGCATACTACGCAACACCAGATATCTACTTTGATAAAGAAACCAATAAAGGCAGACCATTCGCTTATCACGTTTATGGAACAGGAATTACAACTGCTACCCTTGATTGTTTACGCGGAACCTATACAATCGATTCTGTAAAGGTTGTTCACGATTTTGGCAAAAGCTTAAATCCAATCATCGATCTTGGACAAGCTGAAGGAGGAATAGCTCAGGGAATTGGCTGGCTGACGGTTGAAGAAGTAAGTCATTCTAAAGAAGGTAAATTGTTGTCAAATAGTTTATCTACTTATAAAATTCCTGACATCTATGCCGTTCCTAAAGAAATTGAAGTTGCTTTTTTAGAAGATTCAGAAAATCGGTACGGACCTTTTAATTCAAAAGCAATCGGGGAGCCGCCATTGATGTATGGCATAAGTGCTTACTTTGCAATATTAAATGCCATGAAAGAATTCAGACCTGAAAAGGATTTTGAAATTTCAGCTCCTTTAACACCCGAAAAAGTATTGATGAATCTTTACAGTAAAATAGTTGTGCCGGTAACCATTT
>JBATIA010000266.1:0-2319 GCA_049667415.1 Ignavibacteriaceae bacterium | reverse complement strand
GTCCGGATGCGATTATTATATTTGAGAAGAGTGACATTATTTGGAGATTCATCTTAGCATATGGTTTTGCATCTTTAAGTATGTCTGTAGTTTGCAGCCTGGCAATATTATTTTCTTCCTTAGTTGAAAATGCCATAGGACCGATTGTTGCCACGATGGCTATAATAATAATATTTATAATCCTTTCTGCATTTGACGTTGAAATTCTAAGGGATATCAGGCCGTATTTATTTACAAATTATATATTACAATGGCGGGAATTTTTCTACCAACCAATAAACCTGGAAAAAATAACCAAAGCAATCTTAATTTTAAGCGGACATATAGCAATATTCTTTACAGCAACATCCATTATTTTTAAGAGGAAAGATATTTTAAGTTGATAATATTTAACTATAAAGAAATGAGTAAAAAGATAATTCCCTTAGTTGTGTTATTTAGCATTCTTGCTTTTTCACAATCGAAAGATCCTGATTCTATTCTGGAGAGGGTTAAAACAGAATTTAACAAAATTGAGGACTATACTGTAGATGTAAAAATTAAAGTAGATATCGATTTCTTGAAGATGCCGGATAGGGAAGCAAAAATCTATTTTAAAAAGCCTGATAAAATTCATATCGAATCAGAAGGATTCGCAATGCTTCCGAAAGAAGGGCTTAATTTCTCTCCTCTTGGGTTGTTGAATTCAAATTATTCTTCATTTTACGTTAGGGAAGATACTCTAAACAAAGTAGTAACTTCAGTCATCAAAGTGATACCGCTGGAAGGTGGTTCAGATGTAATTTTAAGCACATTATGGATTGATACGAAGAGAGACCTTATACTAAAGGTGGAATCTTCTAGGAAACCTCAGGGGACATTTGTTATCGATCTGGATTATTTAAAAACGGAGAAAGGTATTTGGCTTCCCTCTTCAATGATCTTTTCCTTTAGCATTGACCGTTCAGTTCTACCCAGAAAATTTAATTTTGATACTGAATCTGATGATAAAAAAGTCCGGGAAGATTCAACCAAAACCCGAACAGGCAAGGTTTTTCTGAACTATTCAAATTATAAAATAAATACCGGGTTATCAGACGATATTTTTGAAAATAAAGGTAATAAGAAATAAAAACGGCGGCCGGAAATGTCTATAACAATGATAGTGAGGGCATAACATTGTAAGGAATGTATTCCGACCGCCTAATCTGATTACCTAGGAGGCTACTCTTTTTAAGAGCGGTAATCAGATATGGGAGGAGATATCTAAATCTTTGCAGCTAATATTCGTAAAACAGAGCCAATGAAAAAGGCAAAATTTTATCATCTACCACCTTTTCCCTGTCTAGTTTCGAACACAAAGCAATTATACGATTTAATCTGCAGGTATCTCTAATTTTTGTTTTCTATTTTTTGAATTCCTGATCAAATAAACTCTTCATAGCTTCCCAGGATTCTTTATCCGCTTTTTCATTGTATGCCAGAGGCAGATTAAATTTTAAACCTACACTGTCAGCGACGGGATTAGTAAAACTGTGTTTGGCTCCTTCATAATTAAAAAAATTAAACTGGATACCTGCATTATCCATTTCGGTTTTGAAAGCGTCAATTTGTTCCTGGGTTACAAATGGATCATCGGTACCATTACAAACCAAAACAAAGGCTTTAACCTTGTTTGGTTCAGCCGGAGTGATGGCTTGTAAAGAACCGTGAAAACTTACAGCAGCTTTCAGGTCAGTACCGATTCGTGCCATATGCAAAACCACACCACCACCAAAGCAATATCCAACTGCAGCAATATTATTTGGATCAGTAGTCTCCTGTTCTTTCAAAAGATTATACGCTGCCATAAATTTTGCCTGAGCAGATTCAATATTATTGAAAACTGCCATTGCAAACTTACCTGCATCATCCGGATGATTAGCTTGTTTACCATCTCCATACATATCCAGAGCAAAAGCTGTGTATCCGAGTTCTGCAAGCATTCTTGCTCTTTTACGAGCATAGTCATTGTGTCCCCACCATTCATGCACAACTAATACTCCTGGTCGTTTTCCCTCGATATCTCCATCATAAACCAGGAAACCTTTTAATTTTGTCCCATCCGCTGAGTATTCGACTTCTTTTTCTATTAAACCAATTTTCTCTGCAGGTTTCTCTCCACAGGAAAATACGATTGATAATGATAGGATAAGGGCAATACCAACGAGTGTTTTCATAAGAACCTCCTTGAATGAAAATAAAGTTTACATTTTATTTATTTATTCTCTGAAAAAAATTAAAAAATCCGGATTCATTATTTAAATCATCTCTTAACCATACTGAAGCTAATTCATACTC
>JBATIA010000265.1:0-7262 GCA_049667415.1 Ignavibacteriaceae bacterium | reverse complement strand
CCCATACTTATCCTGTTAAAACCATTGCTGCGCAGTGCTTCGAGATGTTCTTTTGTTAATTCACGGGGATCAATTTCGCAACTATTTTCCGGGTTGTCTGTAAACTCAAATGATTTATTAATGTACGAGGCAAGCTTGTGGATTTCATCTGGCGTGAGATGAGTTGGGGTTCCACCGCCCCAGTGGTGCTGTGCTACTTTTCTATCTGGACGCAAGTAAGTTCTTAGCAAGTCAATTTCTTTCTGAACGTACTTTATGTATTCATTTATTCTATCCCTGTTCCTGGTGATTAGCATATTGCATCCACAGAAGAAACACAGGGTGTCACAATAAGGTATGTGGAAGTATAGTGAAAGGTCAGCAAGATTTTTACCGTAGTTGGTTTTTACTATTTCATCCACAAAATCAGAGTGAGTAAACTGTTCATTGAATTGGGGAGCAGTCGGATAGCTCGTGTATCGCGGTCCCGGTTTATCGTATTTCTTGAATTTATTTAAATCAACTTTGAACATAAAACTTTCCTTTCTTTACCACAGAGACACGGAGGCACAGAGTTTAGAAATAACCATTTATCATTCTCTTAAAACCATCGATTAATCGCGGAACGTTAAAATTAATTAATAGGCCCAGTCTTTTATCTGCCAATTTTAAATACGTTAGTAGTTGTGCTTCAAACACAGGGTGTAATATTTCAACAGATTTTAATTCAATAATGATTTCATCTTCAACAAGAATATCAATTCTAAAATCAGCATCTAATTCTTCACCTTTATATTCAATATGTAAAGTTACCTGCCTTTTATATCGAACACCTCTCAAATCAAATTCTTTGCACAAGCATATTTCATATACACTTTCCAACAAGCCCGGACCAAGAATCTTATGAACTTCAATAGAACTATCTAATATAATTCCACTTAATTTATTTATTTGTTCTTTGTTCATTTCTCTGTGTCTTTGTGACTCTGTGGTGAAATGATTTACTCTCTTCTTTTACATAATTAACTAATACTTTTAGGTTCTCAGGATCAATGTCAGGCAAAATACCATGCCCGAGATTAAAAATGTGTCCGTGTCCTTTACCGAATGATTCCATAACTTTTCTTGCTTCTCTTCTTATAAAAGCTGGATCGGCGTAAAGTACAGTCGGATCAAGATTTCCCTGGATTGCAACTTTATCACCCATCTTTCTTCTTACTTTTTCAAGTTCGAGTGTCCAGTCAACACTAATTGCATCAGCACCAATCTCTTTGAGTTCGTGCATTAAGTAATGAACACCCTTCGGAAAATAAATAACCGGTTCATCCTTTTTCTTTATTTCAGATATGAGTTGATGAACATATCTCATAGCAAAAACCTGGTAATCTCTTGGGGAAAGAATTCCCGCCCACGTATCAAATATCTGAACGAGGTTTGCACCTGCTTCAATTTGTGCAGACAGATAAGATGCTGTTGCTTTTGTAATTTTATCAAGTAGTTTGTGAGCAAGTTGTGGGTTACCGTAAACTAATTTTTTAACTTTCGAAAAAGACTTTGATCCCTGTCCCTCAACCATATAAGTAAGTATTGTCCAGGGTGCACCGGCAAATCCGATTACCGGGACTCTGCCGTTCAATTCTTTTTTAGTTAACGATATTGCATCCATAACATATTTTAAATCTGTATTTGGATCAGGATCTTTTAGCTTTGCTAAATCTTTAGCGGATTTAATCGGATGTGAAAATACAGGACCTCTTCCTTCGTTAATCTGGAGATGCATTCCCATTGCTTCCGGGATAACGAGAATGTCAGAAAAAATTATTGCAGCATCTACTCCTATTATGTCTACAGGTTGAATAGTAACTTCTGCTGCAAGTTCCGGAGTTTTGCACATTGTTAAAAAATCATGCTTTTTTCGTATTGCTCTGTATTCGGGTAAATATCTTCCGGCCTGCCGCATAATCCAGATTGGCGTACGCTCAGTCGGCAATCGTTTACAAGCTTTAATTATTATATCATTTTGTAATTTCAAACCATCTCCTTGTTATTATTATAGTACTCAACAATTTTCTTAATCAGACCATTTATTGTGTATTCATCCGGAAGAATTTTTACTTTTACTTTCTTTTCTTCAATTGCATCCTTTGTTGTGGGACCAATAGCAGCAACATCAAACCGACTGAAGTACTGAAATGGATTTTTAATGCTGGCTATCTGTAAAAAGTTCTCAAAGGTTGAAGGACTTGTGAAAATGAAGAGATCAACATCAGAAGAATTCAATTCATTCAGGTTTTCCTTCATTCGATCACCACCAGGTAGTGAAACATTGTAAACAGGGACAGATTTGATGATTGCACCAAGATCTTTTAAACCTTTTGGCAATTCTTCTCTACCAATTGCAGAACGGGGGATGAATACAACTTTGTTTCTCAGATTATATTTTGATAATGCTTCAATCACACCTTCGGCGCTGAATTTTTCAGGGACTATGTTCACACTAATATTATTTTTATGACAGTACGAAGAAGTTTTATTCCCTACTGCAACTACCTTCGTGCGGTTATAATTAATTAAAGCGCCAATTTCACGGCACCTATTTGAAAACATTTGTACTGAATGAACTGAGGTGAAAATTATAAAATCTATTTTTTCCGGATGAGATAAAACAGAGTCAAACTTACTCCAATCGTTAGGAGGAACAATTTCTAGTGTGGGCACTATAATTACGTTTGCACCTAAATTCGTTAATGCAGATGCAGATTCTTTTGATTGCTCTATTGTTCGGGTGATGACTATGGTTTTACCTTTTAAGGGTAATTCTTTAATGTTGTTGAAACCGGAATAAAGCCCGTGCAATATGAAATCGAAAATTTCCTCTTTTTCCTTTACAATTGCTTCCTCTGGAACATTATTAGAAATTCCTCTTTGAACCGCACCGTAAATACTTCCGAGTATCAGGCTGATTGCAAATTCTTCCTCAACTTTTCTAAACACACCTTCCATTTCTCCATTAGATACAATCTGCATTACCATAAGCTTCATTTGTTTCTCAAGAGCAAGCAGGTCCTCACAGAAAGAATTCTGCTTATTAAGTGTTTCTCTTTGATAAATAAGAAAAAATTTCTGGTGGTTCATCATAAACATATAAAGATGAACAACGAAGGCTCGAAGTGAATCAATACTGCTTTTTTCTGATTCGATTTTTGTTTTGAGCAGAGAAAGCAAACTTTCCATTTTCGTGCTCATTATTGCGAAATAAAGTTCTTCTTTAGAAGTGAAATAATTATAAACAGTTCCTTTGGCTACCGATATTAACCTTGCAACATCGTCCATCATTACTTCGTGGTAATGCTTGTTGGAGAAAAGCTCAGCTGCAGCCTCAAGAATTTTTTCTCTCTTCTTCTCTCTCTTTATTTCACGTTTTTCTTTTAGCATTGTCTATGAATTAGTTTATTCTCCAGTCGTTTAATGCAAGCACTTCGCCCGTGTTCGGGTCAATTACCATTTCCTGACCGGTAGCTTTATAATTTTCTTCACCACCGAATTCTTTGAGTGTAGATAATATTCTCCACACATATTTTTCTTGTTTGAAGTCCCAAAGGAAACCGGTATTCCATTCTTTTACTCCTTCTTTAAGTCCCATTTCAGAGGCAATCAACCTTGCTGTTTCTTCATCAATATTGAAATTGCATTCCTCCGGAAAATTGTGACACCTTGGAATTCCGACAATGTCACGGTTCTTCATTACATTCCCTGCAGAATCAACCGTGAACTTTATGATTGTGTTTACATAAGGTTTTTCAGGCATAAAAAATTTGTAAGCCATTTCATAGTATGGAGGAGTTACTTTGGTTCGGTAGAAGTCCGCAGTGATATATTTATTAAAAATTTCTTTACCCGTAGTTATAATTATAAATGAATCTGCTTTTGCTAAAATTTCAACTGGCACTGTTGCTTCTTCCTGATCACTGCAAGTTCTACATTTACATGAGGTTAAAACAGAGACAATTATTAAAAAAGTTACTAAAGTAACAGGACTAGAAATTTTAAAGAGAAATTTTTTATTCATTTTGCCCTCGTTGTTCTATAGATTTCGTCTAAAATTATTCTTGCACCAGCTTTAAGTAAATCTTTTGCGAGATCTCTGCCAAGCTTTTCCGGATTGTTTTTGCTTCCGCGCATCTTTTTGCTAAAGGTTAAACTGCCATCGAGTGAACCAACCAGGGCATTGAGAGATAAACCGTTTTGTTTCACTTCTGCAAACGCACCAATTGGAACCTGGCAACCGCCCTCAAGAGTTTTTAGCAGTGCACGTTCAGCCAAAACTGCTTTATATGTGTCTTCGTGATGAATCGATTTAATTATTTTATTTACAATTTCATTGTCGATTCTGGTTTCAATTCCGAGCGCACCCTGTCCCACAGCCGGAAGCATCACATCTGTTTTGATTATTGACGATATGTACTTATTAAGTTTTAATCTTTCAACACCGGCTCGTGCAAGTATTATTGCATCCCAGTCCGATTCAAGAAATCTTTTAATTCGGGTTGGAACATTTCCACGAAGCTCCACAATTTTCAAATCTGGTCTGATATGTAAAAGCTGACATTTTCTTCTCAAAGATCCCGTTGCAACAGTTGCACCTCCGGGCAAATTAAATATTGATGTTCCTTTCTTCCGTGCAATTAACACATCCTGAACGTTATGTCTTCTGGTAACTGCAGCAAGTTTTAATCCCATCGGTATATCAGTCTGCAAATCTTTCAGGCTATGAACAGCAAGATCAATTTTTTTATTGATAAGTTCTGTTTCCAGTTCCTTTGTGAATAAACTTTTATCGCCGATCTTAGAAAGAGCCACATCGAGGATTTTATCTCCTTTAGTTTTGATGATCTTTATTTCGATCAAAACATTTTTGTTTTTCCTTTCAAGCTCTCTCTTTACAAAGTTTGCCTGCCATAAAGCAAGCTCACTTCCTCTTGAACCGATGATAATTTTTTGCCTCACAGTTTTGTTCTATTCCTTCCCCGATTTTTTTTGAGATCCAATTCCGAAGAGATCCCTTATTATTCCAATTTTAGTTGCAGTGTCGCTTGAGCCAGAAGATTCTCCAGTTTTACGTAATTCAATTGTTGGGTGGTGAAGAATCTTGTTGATAATTCTTTTTGTAACAATATCTAGTTTTTCTTTGTCCTCATTAGCGAACTTATTCTTATTCTTTTCTACCTCTTCAATTCTGATTTCTTCAAAAAAATCTCTAAGGTCCTTTATGGCTGGAGCAGCTTGAAGAGAGTTATACCACTCCCAGAAATTATCCAGCTCTTCTTCAATGATTCTTTCAACTCTCGGAATCTCTGATTTTCTTTTGGAAAGATTCTGTTCTACTATTATGTTCAACGAATCCAGATCGTGGTAAAAAACATAATCAATCTTTTTCGTTTCAGGATCGATATCTCTTGGAATAGCAATATCCATTAGTATCATCGGATTGTTGCTTCTTTTTTTAAGTGCGTTTTTAACATCGTCTTTCGTAACCAGAATTTCCGGCGAAGCAGTGGCGCTTATAATTATATCATATTTATAAATAGATTCTCTGAACTCAGCAAATGGAATTACCTTAGCGTTAAGTTTTTGTACTAGTTTCTCTGCTTTGTCTTGAGTTCTGTTCGTAACAGCAAGGCTGCCGATACCTTTTTCTGCAAGATGCTTAGCGGCAATTTCACCTGTTTCACCTGTTCCAATTACAAGTGCTGATTTTTTACTCAGGTTTGAAAAAATCTTTTCGGTTAGTTGAACTGCAGCATAGCTAACAGTAACTGCTCCCTCACTAATGGCTGTTTCAGATATTGCTCGCTTTCCGGTTCTGATAGCAGCATCAAATATCCTGTGCATTATATAACCGGCGAAGTTATTTTCTTCGGCTATTTGAAATGAATCTTTTACCTGCTTGAATACCTGGTTATCACCAATAAGAAGGGAATCTATTCCTGTAGCAACGCTGAACAAATGCTTTACAGCATCCCTTGAAAAATATTTTTGAAAATGCTGTTCGGTAATATTTTGTGACTGTTTGAATTTTAGCAGAAGGATTTGAAAATTTTCATGAGTTGTTTCATTTGTGTTTGGAATACCGAATATTTCAGTGCGGTTGCATGTTGAAAGAATTAATCCTTCCTTTATTTGGTTGTCTTTAGCAAGATTTATGAACGGACGAATCTCATCCTCTTTAAGATAAACTGCTTCTCTTAGTTCAACCGGTGCAGTTCTGTGATTTATTGATATTGCTATTAAATTCATAAAATCTTAATAGAAGGAATGAAAACTTTGTGCTATAAAGTTTGAAAGAATTGTTGATATGATTGCAACAACAAAACCGGTTATTGATAGTATAACCAATCTTTTTCCTCGCCAATTACCAAGAACTTTACTGGTAATACCGATAGCATAAAGCAGCCATACTAACGTTGAGCCAATTAATTTGGGATCCAAATAAGAAAATTTGGGAAAAGCTATCGGCAACCAAATCATACCAATTATTATTGCAATGGTAAGAGCAGTAAAACCTATGATCGCAGAGTAAAAACTTAATCTCTCAAGTACTTCAAGATTTGGAAGGCGATTAAATATCAACCCAAACTTATTGAGCTTGATATCTTTATAAAGAACTAAATAAAGAAATCCATAAACCGCTGAGATTGTAAAGCCTGAATACCCCAAAAGTGCACTGATCACGTGAATACCCAGCAAATTGCTTCGTAGAACTTCCTTAACTTCAGTTAAATCCTGTATATAAAGAGAAGATATTATTTGAAAGATTAGAGAGAGGATAATAATAAAAGGTCCAGTGCCTCTAATATCCGAAACTAATTCCACCAGGAAATATGAAAAACTTATTGTAATAGCCAGGATAGTGAATATTTCAAAAACATTTGTAATCGGGGGATGATCGAAAGCAATTGTGCGCAGTACAATATATATCAAATGAAGGAAAAGAGTAATAAAAAGAAAAACTCTTTTAATGTTTACAAACTTCTTTTCCCCATTAAGAAAATCGTAGAAATATACTACCAATGTCGTGAAATAGAAGATTGGCAGTATAATATTAATTGTGTGTATTGACGAAATCATAAGAATCTATGCGTTTTCTGACTAATGAGTTCAAAAATACGAATAGATTCTTATCTGAGCAAAGTATTAGTATTTGACCAGCAGTGATTATTTATCGGAACCCAGTATTAGCGGAAGCCCATCTTTTCCCGAGCCGATAATAACAACCTTAGTAT
>JBATIA010000264.1:0-1783 GCA_049667415.1 Ignavibacteriaceae bacterium | reverse complement strand
CAATTACACTTGATGATGTTAAAGAACAGTACAAAACCTTCTTTACCAAAAATAACCTGATGATAGGTATTGCTGGTAATTATCCTGGATCTTTCTTTGACAAATTAAAAGCTGATCTTACAAAATTGCCGGACACGAATCCTGAAATACCATCTGCACCAATCATCAAAATGCCTGACGGTATTGAGGTTGAAATAATTGCAAAAGATGGTGCGTTTGGCTCAGCAATTTTTGCTGGTTACCCATTATCGATCACAAGAGCAGATAACGATTTTGCAGCATTGATGGTTGCAAACTCATATCTTGGTGAACACAGAAAATCTTATGGAAAATTATACCAGATGATTCGCGAACAGCGTTCGATGAATTATGGTGACTATTCTTACATCGAATGGTACGATAACGGAGGTGGAAATATGCTTCCGCCTTCCGGAGTTCCAAGACATTCAAATTATTTTGCTCTTTGGATAAGACCGGTTCAGATTGCAAAGCAGCTAAAAATGCAGTATGAGGAATTGAAAGATGTCAATATTGGTCATGCACAGTTTGCTCTTAGAATGGCTTTACGAGAAATGGATAAAATGATTAAGGATGGAATTTCTGAGGAAAACTTTGAAGCAACACGTGCATTCCTGCAAAGTTATATCAGGCTCTATATCAAATCACCGGACCAACAGCTTGGTTATTTAATGGATTCTAAAATGTATGGAAGAGAAAATTATATTGAAGAACTTGGTGAATTACTTTCGAAGGTAACTTTAGAAGATGTCAACTCTGCAATTAAAAAGTATATGCAAATTGACAATATGAAAATAACCATTGTAACAGATGTTAGCGAAGTAGAACCTTTGGCTAAAAGTCTGAAAGAAAATTTATCTTCACCAATGAGTTATTCAGATATTGTTAAAGCCGGATTGTCACAAGAAATACTTAGTGAAGATATAGCAACAGAAAACTTTAAGCTCAACGTGAAGAATGTAACGATTGTAGATTCGAAGGATACATTTAAGTGATATTAGATTGAATGGAATGATTTCAAGCCGGATTTATTCCGGCTTTTACTATTCCGGTATTTCATAATCTAACCACTCTTCTAATTTATTTACAATATACTTTCTATCATCTTCATCAAAGCTATTAATTCTAGTTTTATGATTTCCACCCTTTTTAACCATTTTAATTGCATTCGTTTCACCTGTTAATTCGACTGCGGTTGCAGACCATGTATCAAGTTCACCATATATAAAAATCATATTGTTTCCGTGTTTCTGAATCCATGTGTTTATGATAGGCATAATGTAGTAATCGAACTCAAGATTTATACCTTCGGGTAGAAAAATCTTACTCGTTGGTTCTTTAACTTCAATAAGTAAATCTTTTAAATTAGAAATATCATACCCATAATATCCCATCTGGGAATACGCCTGATAAAAAAATGGAAGGATTTCAGCTATGTCCTTGTCATTAAAGTAATCAAAAGAAGACCCTGACTTTAAATGTTCCAACAATTCTTCGTTTGTCGCAGTGGTATCCGAAATTTGTTCGCAGGTAGTCTTCTGCCATTGCCAGAATGCAAAACCATATTCAAGAACTATATATTCAAAAATAAACCTGTCATTTCCTAGTGAATAAGTATACCCGAGCTTTTTGCTTTCTTCTTTGAACAGGGGAATTAATTCAGTTGCTCTTTTTAAAACTTCTCTCTGGAACTGGATCATTTTTTTTCTGCATTCTGCGGTTCCAACATTATCCAGAAAATGATAAACTCGAGGATCTTCAGAGG
>JBATIA010000263.1:0-2259 GCA_049667415.1 Ignavibacteriaceae bacterium | reverse complement strand
AGTTCAGCCTTCCTACGATCGCTTTTAGGGAACTGGACAACGGTTTAAAAATATTTTCTAGCGAAAAGAATGATCTTCCAATTGTGAGAATGACATTTATAGTAAACAGCGGAAGTAGGTTTGATCCCAAAGAAAATAAGGGATTAAGTAACCTACTTACAATGTGCATTGATGAAGGAGCAGGTAATTATAATGCATTACAACTTGCTGACGAATTTGAAATGCTTGGTGCTCAATTTTCTGTTGCTTCAGATTCTGATATTGGCATAATCTCATTGCAAGTTTTAAGTGAGAATTTTATTCCTGCCTTAAAACTTTTTAAGAGTGTGATAACCCAGCCTCATCTAAACGAAAATGATTTTAATCGTGAAAGAAGAAAAGTGCTTGTAAGACTAAACCAGGTTAAAGTTGAACCAGACTACGTTGCTGATATCTCTTTTGAACATCTTCTATTTGGTAAGGAGTGTCCCTACTCTTATCCTGTTCTTGGAGTTGAGAAAGATATCGAAAATATTTTTCCTCAAAATGTACGGGATTTTTATCAACAAAAATTCACGCCCGTAAATTCTGCTTTAGTTGTTGTTGGAAACACAGATTCAAAATCTCTTGACAAAATCCTGGAGGAAGAGTTTGGTAGTTGGGAAAATTTATCGGACTTAAATCAGCCTGAGCTCAATCTGAATACATTGCCAGAAAAGATTTTTATAGTGAACAAACCGGATTCCGTTCAAACTGAAATCAGGATTGGTCATTTATCATCAAAAAGAAATTTAGATGATTTCTTTCATAAGCAAATAGTGAATCTCGTTCTTGGTGGACAATTCTCAAGCAGGTTAAATCTTAACTTAAGAGAAAAGCATGGATATACTTATGGCGTACATTCAAGATTTAGTTACTTTAAAGAAGCTGCTTATTTTGGAGTTTCCACTTCGGTGGGAATTGAAAACACCGCAAACGCTTTAAAAGAAATTTTTAATGAAATTAAAAATATCAAAGAAGGTATTACAACTGAAGAAATCAAATTTGCTAAATCTTCACTAACCAGAAGGTTTCCATCAAATTTTGAAACTTACAGACAGATTTCTTCAAACATAAGCAGCAAAATCATTCATAATCTGCCCGATGATTACTTTGAAACATATATTCAGAAATTAAATTCGGTGAGTATTGAAGCAGTAAATAAAATTGCTGATAATTCAATAAATCCTGAAGAATTATTAACTGTGCTTGTTGGTGATTCGAAAAAAATATTTGAACAAGTAAAAGGAAAGGAATTTGGTGAGGCAATCGTGATTGAATTTGACGATGTTTTTAGAGAATAAAAACTTACTTTTTGGATTGAAGTAATAAGCTGCTATTTATAACCCTGTAACCCCTTTTTTCGAATTTTTTGATTTCAGGAATAATTGACTGATAAGCATCCTCATCAAGTAAAAATGTTGCCCCTTCATTCCCTATAACATTTTCTATCCCTAAATAAAAATTATCAATGAGATTTTCATTATTATCAAGTTGTACAAAATTCTTAAAAGTTAACAGCTTAATATTCCTCTTGCTTAATTCACGGGAAAGAACCTCACGGTTAGACGAATTATAAAATTCGGATTTGTCATCAATAACAAAATATACACCCGATGCAAAATCTGTCACCAAAGTTTTAACAACAGCCACTACTCTCTGCTCAGAATAAACGGGCCCAAGTTTGTACTTCTGCTCTCTTGTATCGTCATCAATAAGAATCGAAAATTGCTTGCCATTTTCTTTTATCAAATCAAGGTTTCGAATAAATTTACTATCAGGTCGGATAAGAAAGTTTAATTTTGTTGAGGATTCAATTAAACTAACAGTTGCAGAATATCCCGGATCTACATCTTTTATGATAAAGGCTAAAGATCCTTTATTCCTGATAATATTTTTTGAATAATCAAATTCAGCCCGAAGTACTTCTGATTTGCCATCCATTAAAACCAGTGTTGACTTGCTCCCTTTTAATTTTTCCAATGAATAAATCCTCAGACTATCTTTTCGGTAAGATTGATAAATATCCAGTAGGATTTCCGGTATCGAAAGATCTTTTGGAACCTGTACCTTTATGCTTGAAATTTCGTAACCAGAAAATTTGTCCTTTGATTTATTTACTTTTATTAGCTTTTCTTCTATACCAAAATCATCGAGTATAGTCATAAATCGTTGACTAATTTCATTAGCATCTACAAACTTTTCTTCCGAATCAGGTAATTGTAAAACACTATTAAGTAA
>JBATIA010000262.1:0-4886 GCA_049667415.1 Ignavibacteriaceae bacterium | reverse complement strand
GCATAACTGTTTACTTGATTTCATCTTTTGAGCGTCCTGCGTCTAACGCCTTCCTTGTATGAGAGTGGAGAGCACCTTCCATTCCGGCTCCTGTTGATAATGAAAGCTTGATTAACGACCGGGTTTTTTCATTCAATGGTCCGGATTTGTGCACAGCCGTTCCAAGTTCTTCATAAGCTTTCGCAACTTCGGGAAAATCTTTCTGGAATTTATTAAATCTCTTTAGTAGTTGTTTCATGTGGATTCTTCTTTTTTAAAATGAATAAGTCTTTAAATACTTTGTATCTCTTCTGTTGTCATTCCCGTTAAAACGGGAATCTAGTTGTTAAAAGCTTTGATTCCCTGTAGAGCACGGAATGAGAACTCCTTATTTACTCAACAATAAGTAATAAAAAGATGTCGATAGAAAATAACGAATTCGTTTATATCCTTTTCTGTCATTGGATAGTTTCCAGCAGTAACTAACAGTTTCTTTAAACTTCGGGAACATTGAAATTATTTCTTCCAGATCCTTTGAATATTCTGACTTTCTTTTTGCAATATATTTCTGGAAAACCTTCTTTGCAAAAGGAGCCAGTAGTACATACCAGACAAATGTAATAATGAGTGATCTTATAATCATTATCACTACAGAAATTGCAATGTTCTCTTCAAGTTCAGGAGAGAGGTAGGAAATGATGATAACTCCTGCTGACAAAACTAGTACAAAAATTCCTGTCGGTCTTAAAAACCAGTTTTTCTTTTTTCTTTTTTCCTTATGTGGAATTTCCTCACCAGTTTTATTTTGAATAAAAGATGGAACTATATTTTTATAGTGATTTATCTTTTGGGGAAGCCTGCCTGCATAAATCCCGATAAACAAACCAGCACTTATATGAAGCAGCACATACGCTGCAATTAGTATATAACCATAATTAATTTCCGGATGATCAATTTTAAAAATCTCAATAGAGACATGCTTAATAAAAATATCCAGCGATTCCCAGAGCGTATTCCCAAACAAAATCGTAAGAAGCACTATTTTCTGGATCCCGGATAAAAATAAAACTACCAAACCAAGAATCAATGATGATAATTTGTAAAACTTTTTCGTGCTGAATAATAGATATCCAACTATTCCTTGTAAAGAAACTGCGAAATAAGCAGCGAGAGGGGAGTGAGGACTGACTACTGCTTTAATTAATATTACAATTATAGTTGCTTTTAAAATATCTTTGCTGCTTTTTGCAAATAATGCTATCAGCGAAATAAAGAGGACTGCAGCCGAGCTGATGAACAATCCTCGCAGAGGTATAGTTAAAGCATGCAAGATTCCGCCAAAAGCAGATTCGCTGAAAGCCCAGAGCGCGGTAATCTTTAAGATACTGATTCTGTTTTCGTCACTATAGAATTGCAATATTTTTTTCTAAAGGATTGCACATTTAATTGAATTTACTAAAGTAAATATTGGAAATAGTTGGGAAGGATAAAAAGTTAAGTTGTTAGATTTTTAGATGAGCATATTGATTCTTTAGCACATCGTATAAATAGATGTAATTATTTGAGTCCTGAGGAGGAAAATCTTATGTCTCTGATTAAGCGCTTATAAAGAGAAGATGGCGAAAAGTAATTTTTTATTTGTCGAAGTGAACATCAAGCTTATTAATAGTTGGTCCTGACTGAAAAATATTATACGATTTAAATGAATATTTATCCATTCTGGCATGAGCTGGGAAATCTTTAAAATCAAATTATCACCCAAATCCTGTATTTGTAAAATGTAAATAATTTATTATTATTCGATATGTTAACAGGGGTTAGATGCTGCTTCGACTATTTCATTAAATAAGAAAACAAATAAGGAGAAAAAAATGCGCAGCATAGTAATAATTTCATTCTTATCACTTTTCACTTTTTCAGCACTTTCTTTTCCCCAGGCTAATCCAACAGGTTATGGTCTTGGCCCCAAATTTTACGGTGGTGTGGTCCTTGGCTATAATGGTGGGTTTGGAGGTCAGTTAAATTTTACTATGACAAGTTTTCAAAGTGGATTTCCATTAAGTCTAAGGATTGGCTTTGGATACACAAGTGTTGAACCAGGTAAACCGGCAGATGCCAGGAAAATATTCATCAATGATGCTACAAATGGCACACCTGAAGAAAATGGATATATTTGGGATTTAAGATTCGATGTGATGATTCCGGTAAATGTTCTTTATAAATCCAACGTTTATCTTGGACCAAGATACACAATGTTTACAGCTAATTTTAATTTTATTAATGGGAATGAAAATTTTGATATTACAAGTAACCAGTTTGGATTAGGTGGAGGAATTGAAACTCAGTTTCTTTTAGTATCAAATCTATATCTGGCTGTAGGCGGGGGTGCTGATTACTTCTTCCAAAGTGCTTTGAAAGGACATGACACAACCTACAGTCCTGATGGTGATAATGTTAATCCCCGGCAGGACTATACTTATGATGATGCCGATAATGCTGTAAACCAGCCCAAGCTTTTGGGTCGATTTATGATAGGTATTAATTACGGCTTCTAAAATGTCGTAGTATCTTTATTTTATGAATTAAGACCTATAAATAGTGATAAATTTGAAGCCCTCAGAAGTTGAGGGCTTTCTTGATTAGTGATATTGTTGAAATTAAATTTGACTATGAACCAGAATTTGTTAGATTTAGAATAAATATAAATTTATTACCAGGGAAAACCCTCTGGTACTGCTTTTCATTCATCTCCTCCTGTATCAGTTCTCTGGTATTAACAGAAACAATATAGTGAGGTTGCCATGAAAATATCATTCTCATTATTCCTTTGCCTATTTCTATTTTACTTCTTATCCTGTTCTACTGATTCACAGATCAACCTGGAAGAGGAAAGAGCAAAAGTAATGCAGGTTCTTGATAATTTTGTTAAAGCACATGAAGAAAAAAATCTTGATCTACTTCTTTCGTGCTTTTCAGATAAACCCGATATTGTAATTATCGGGACAGATGAAGATGAACTTTGGGTTGACAAAGTATCAATGGGAAATGCTCAGAAAAAAGCTTATGAGACTTTTAGTGAAATTAAACTTTCAGTAAGAGATAAAATTTTGAAGATGTGCGAAACCGGACATCAGGCTTGGTTCTACATTAAAGTAAACTGGTATGTGGAATCAGAGGGGAAACAATTTACATTTGACGGAATAAGAACTACGGGAGTTTTGGAAGCAGAAGATGGAAAATGGCAGATTGTCCAGCTTCATACTTCAATGCCGGTTAAGGGAAAAGCCGTAAGATATTAAAAAATTTTTAGCATGATACTTTCAGATTAGTCTAATTTCTCTGAATAAATCCTTAATCGTCAAAAACTTCAATATTTTATCCTAGAGTAATATTGACTAATTAGTCAGTATTCTATCCTTTATATTTTCATAATCGAATATGCTTCTTTATATTTGCCCAATCTAAAGAATAAATAAATCTATAACTTATGAAAAAACAATATGATATAGCGGTTCTTGGAGGAGGACCCGGAGGATATGTTGCTGCAATCAGAGCCGCACAATTAGGTTTCAGTACAGTAATAATTGACAAGGATAACCTAGGTGGTATATGTTTGAATTGGGGTTGCATTCCAACAAAGTCATTGTTAAAAAATGCTGAAATATTCGATCAAATTAAGAACCATGGAAAAGATTTTGGCATTAGCACTACGGGATTAGAATTTGATTTTAGTCGCATTATCAAAAGAAGTCGCGATATCTCGGATCGGATTTCTAAAAATGTAGAGATGCTGGTCAAGAAAAATAAAGTTGATCGTATAAGAGGTTTTGGTAAAATAGTTTCAAAAAATAAAATAGATGTTTATGACGATAAGAACAAATTAATTGAATCAATCCATGCTGAAAAACTAATTATTGCAACCGGTGCTCGCCCAAGATTAATTTCAACAATCTCAGTCGATAGTAAAAATATAATCACAAGTACCGAAGCAATGATTTTAAATAAACTTCCTAAAGAATTGATTGTAATTGGTGCAGGGGCAATAGGTGTTGAGTTTGCTTACTTCTTTGCGACATTAGGAACGAAGGTTACAATTATTGAAATGATGAAACACGTTTTACCTATTGAAGATGAGGAAATTTCAATAGCATTAGAGAAAAATTTTAAGAAAAGAGGGATTGATCTTTTAACAAGTGCTATTGTTGAGAAAGCGGAAATAACAGATCAAAAAGTAAATGTAACGATAAATGTAAATGGGGAGAAAAAAGTACTTAACGCAGAGAAAGTTTTGAGCGCAATAGGTGTTGTTGGAAACGTAGAGGGATTTGGACTGGAGGAACTTGGAGTAAAAGTTGAAAAGAATCACATTGTTGTTAATAAAGAAACTTATGAGACAACTGTCCCCGGAATTTATGCCATTGGTGATGTTATCGGACCACCCTGGTTGGCTCATGTCGCTTCCGCTGAGGGAATTCACTGTGTGGAAAGAATAAAAGGGATTTTACATCCTCCAATTGATTATGACAATATTCCCGGCTGTACTTACTGTCAACCTCAGGTTGCAAGTGTCGGACTCACTGAAAGCAAAGCAAAAGAAAAAGGATTTGAAATTAAAGTTGGCAAATTTCCTTTTATGGCAAGTGGAAAAGCATTTGCTATCGGTGAAAGAGAGGGATTTGTAAAGTTGATATTCGATGCGAAGTATGGAGAAATTCTTGGTGGACACATAATTGGTAGTGAAGCTACAGAGATGATAGCTGAAATTACTCTAGCAAGATCTTTGGAAGCAACAGGCGATTCGCTAATTAAAACAGTTCACGCTCATCCAACATTATCTGAAGCAATAATGGAAGCAGCAGCAAATGCCTATGGAGAAGCAATTCATATTTAATAGAGCTTAATGACAG
>JBATIA010000261.1:0-11584 GCA_049667415.1 Ignavibacteriaceae bacterium | reverse complement strand
GAAACATCTTTAACAGATTTATTCATTTTTTCTTCATCACCTTCTGCGAATGCATCCCTCTGGGAAAAAATTCTTAAGTTACAGCATTTATCTGCAACAAAAATGGCGTCTTCTTCTGTGTCGCCCACTTTAATTCCCAAGAGAATCAAAAGTCCTTTACTAATTTTCTGAGTGTAATCCTTTTCAGAAATATGAACAGAAGCTGATTTGACTCTCTGGATTACTGCTTTCATTTTACTTCTCCAAAAATGACCCGATCAATAATCTGGTAATCTTTAACCACTTTAATGTTTTTGAAATTATTATTTTTCAATATTTCCACAACCTCCTCGCTTTGACCCTGAGCCACTTCAAAAAAAAGTTTACCCTCCGCTTTAAGTTTTCCAAAGGATTTAGCTGAAATCACTCTGAAGAAAGAGTATCCATCGCTGTCATCAGTTACTGCTGACCTGGGTTCAAAGTCTCGAATCTCTTTTTGCAAAGAAGAAAAATTTTCTTTGGAAACATACGGAGGATTTGAAACTATAATATCAAACTCAGGAAAGTTGATTAAATCTTCCTTCAAAATATTATGATTTAAAAAATTAATCTTTTTAGATACCAAATGCGTCTCAGCATTCTCTTTAGACACATTTAGAGCATCCTCACTACTATCCGTACAAATAATATTTACTAAAGGTAAATTCAACGCCAGAGCAATAGCTATATTACCACTTCCACATCCAATATCCAGAATGGTTGATTTTTTTTCTTTGGATAAATGATTTAGGATAATCTCAACGAGCAATTCGGTTTCTGGTCGGGGAATTAATACCGAGGAGTTCACCTTAAATTCTATACCATAAAAATCAACCTTACCTGTTATGTATTGAAGCGGTTCAAAATTACCGCGTCTTCTAATAAAATCACGGTATTTTTTTGTTTCTTCAATACCGAGTGGTCTATCGAAGGAAAGATAAAGATCCAGTCGTTTGCAACCCATAATATTTGCAAGAAGAAGTTCGGCATTAGTACGAGGTGAGTCAATCCCTTTTTGGGTTAAATATTTCGCAGACAAATTGATTGATTCGAGAACAGTAATCATCAAATAATTTTTAGTTATACTTTTCTAATTTAGCAAAATGATTAGAATTAATAGGAAAGCAATAAGTATAAAATTAGCCCGAAGTTTATTTGCAAAGCAACGAAAGTAACTCCGCTTACGACATCATAACGGTCTGTTTGTTCTAATAAATCGGGATTACCGGTAATCTGATACTCATCAAATTTTTTATCCGCTTCAAGTTTATAATACGCAGTTGTTGCACCAAGTGCCAGAGCCGTACCAACGAGCACTTTAAACAATGTAGTATTGTAAAAACTTTCGTTCTTTTCATGTCCTAAAAACTTAAGTTCTGGCTTTTCACCGGCAGAGATTTCCTCAAAGTTAATTGTTTTGGTTGAGTAATCAGGTTTTTTAAGTATGTATTCTCCTTGTCCTTGTTCCAGTAAAAGCGGTGTAAAACCAATAAGTGAATCATTCTTAAATACATACGCATCCTGGGGATCTGTATCGAGGAGAATTATCTCTTTAAAAGAATATATAAGGTTTACATCACTGCAATCAAGTATATTTATTGTATCTCTGATTGAATCAGAATTCCACTTCCAAAGATTCTCTGTAATTTGAATTATATGTAATCCGGAATCTAATTCAGTTATGAAATTATTTCCATCATCCACAAAAATATCATCAATAAAAAGTTTTGCGTCATCAACATCAGTTTGAATAGATACTTTAGCTTTACAATCCTGGCCAGGCAAATAATAAAAGCAGGAGCTAAAGCATAAAATCAAAATTATTTTAGTTAACAAATTCATAAGCCCTTATTATTCCATCATCAAACCCGATGAATAAAATATTTTTATGAATTACTGGCGAAAGTTTAGCTCTTCCTTCCAGTGGTATGGATTTAGTAACTTCGCCTGTTTCTTTATCTACAAAATGCAATGAAAAAAGAACATCAGGAAGAACAATTAAATTACTTGTGACTAAAGGTGTAGAATTCAAAACACCTCTAAAGCTTATGCGCCAATTTTCATCACCAATATTTTTGTTTATTGAATAGAAGACACCCGCTAAATTTCCTACATAGACATTCTGCTCATCAACTGCAGGATTCATGATAATTCTGCTGCCTGTATCAAAGTGCCAGATAATCTCACTATCCAAAGCATTGAGTGCATATAAATTCCCATCTTCATTTCCAGCATAAATAACATTATTGGAAATTGTCAATCCGGAATGAAACGGACCTCCAATTTTTTGAACATAAACTGAATCACCAGTATTTGCATCGAGAGCAATTATTTCACCATCATCGTTACCAAAAATGAAAAGGTTATCAGTCATTGCAGCGGAACTACGTGTTGGCTTCCAAGTATGTGTTTCCCAGATTTTTTTCCCCGAAGAGCTATACCTGTATGCTGAACCGATTTCCGTAGTGAATAAAATATCTTCTTCAACTGAAATTATTTGTGTTAATACTCTGCCCAGTATTTCAATGGCATTTAATTCCTTACCTTCATGATAATCATAAATAATCAGTTCAGTTAAATTTTCTTTTTCATCAGCCACAGGGAAAATAACTGAATTGCGATAAGGAACAGGTGTTGAATAAATACTTCCTTTACTGTATTTAAGCTTTCCAACCTGTTTTCCGTCTTCAAATCTATAGCAAAAGACCCTACCGGCAAGATCATTTATAAATACAAGATCATCATAAATAGAAACTGAAGAATTTGGGAAACTCCCATACATATCCGATTCCCATTTTAAAATAAGAGAATCTGAAATGTTAACAGGTAAATAAAATTCCCGGGAAGGAATTTTACCAAACATTTGATAAGGGTCTTCATCAAGCTTAGCTGCATATTTAATTACCGACCTCGCACATCCAGCAAGTAATAATGAAAATATCAAAAATATTGTTCTATATTTCAAAAGTCCCATCCAAAAAAGAATTGATAAAACAATCCGTCCTGAAATCTTGAAAAATCCTTTTCTATTCTTTTACCGATATCGTAACGTAGAGTTAATACACCAAACAGGTTAAATCTGAAGCCAAAGCCTGTTGAACCAAGTGTAGTAATGTATTCGTTATCCCAGGCACCACCCATATCATAAAATATTGCACCTCTAATTCCGAAAAAGCCAAGATTGAAGAACGGAAATCTGATAGCTAATTGCTCAATTAAAGGAAAACGAAATTCAAGAGATGACAGCCAGATTTTTTCTCCTCTAATCCCAAATCTCGGCCAACCTCTCAGATCCCAGCTTCCTCCAACAAAATACCTGCGGGCTTCTTTTCCCTCATTGTAAAATATTGCAGCCCTGAATGCAAGCAGAGTTGTAAGTGCAAATCTTTGATAATACCTGTAGTCACCAATCACAGAAAAATAATTTACGTTACTATATTTTATATCGCTTGTATAACCCAAATAAACCAAAGCCCTGGTTCCATCAATCGGACCGGTGGGACCCCAAATTGAATTATCCATCACCCAGCCGAGAACATTTGTAAACAAAATAGCTTTTCTTTCAACAACATTTGGAATTACTTCTTTATTGGAGTTTCTAACAGTTGTAGTTGCTTCAAGCCGCTGAAATTTTGAAATCGGATAACTCAAAAGAAAAGAAGCTCCGAAACTTCTTTCGTAGTAGTATTCATCTACATCCCCGTAATCATAAACAGGTCCGCTAAGATGAAATATTCCATAGCCATAATTCACTCTTCCGGCAAAATTTACTTTTTGAAGCAAGATGTTAAAGCTATTAAGTATTTCGCTTTGAACAGTAGCGTTATTATATATTAAAAAAGTGTATCTGTCATCACCCAGCAAATCGCTAAGAGAGAGAACTGCTCCGCCACGCGTTCCAAAAATTGGATCAGTGGCAACTACGCCCTGTGCAAAATCAAGAGAATATTCTTTTTCGTATTCAGCCTTTTTTCTTTCTGACGGAAGTTGTTTAATATTTGCATACCATTTATCCGGTGGCTTATCAATTTTCATCTCTATTGAATACAGTGAATCTTTTAATGCATCTTCCCGGTTAAAGATGTACAGATTGAATGAATAATTTTCGAATCCAGAAAATGTTATATGGTTTGAATCGATATATACCGGATTGAACACACTCGAAATAAATTCAGATATCTTTTTGACATTCTTATCAAAACCATCTTCATTTACAGATAATTCATAAAGGTTATTAACACCGTTTAAATCAGAAGTAAACAAAAGAATGCTTTTATCTGGTGAAAGAATTGGAGACTGATTATTTGAATTCAAATAGGTGATATATTCAATTTCATAATTGTTCAGGTTAATTGAAAACAAATTATACTTACCAGAAAAATCACCACCGGTTCTATCAGAACTAAATATCACCTGTTGATCAGTTAGACCAAAACAAGGATCCTTATCGTTGTAATAATCATTTGTGATTCGGAAAAGCTCATCCTCATCCAAATCGTAAATGTAAATGTCACTATATCCTTTACGATCAACTGCATTAAAAACAATCCGTTTTCCATCGGAAGAAAACTTAGGCGAAGTAATAAAAACGAGGTCGTAATTCTTGTAAGTTTTAACTACTTTATCTTCGAAAACTGAATAAAAATGAATCGCATCATAACCACCTTTTTTAGTATTGAATACGAGCAAGCCATCTTTTGAAATATCAATTGAAGATTGAAACAAATGAAAGGACTCAAATTCTTCGGTTTTTTCTCCACGAAGCACTAAATCGGGAGAATCAATTGGAACATATTCAGGAGTAATTTCAACACGGTAAATCGAAGAATAACCATCCCTGTTAGCGACAAAATATAAGAAATGTTTGTTTTGATATTTGAAGTAAACAGGTGTAAAATTAAATCCATTTTTAGTTACTTTGTAGGAGCCAAATTGAGTGGGGTAACTTGATTCCATCAAGGGATAATATTTTTTTCTTAGCCAATAATTCCATTCAGCATCAATCTGCTCAAAGGATTGCTTGAATGTTGTTTCGAGAACCTGGTTAAAGTATGAGTACATCCAAAAATTATCGAGCAGCAAAGCGATTTTTTCCTCGCCATATTTCTCTGCAGCAAATTCCAAAAAACTCTGACCTTCCTTATACATCAGGAACGAACCATAAATACTGTAAATATTTTCAAGTCTCACAAAATAATTGTTTAATACTGCATCTCTTAATAGCATTTCTGCCTGAGCATTCCATTCTGTTGAATAAAATTCAGCGAGTCCTTCAATAAACCAGAGCGGAGGCATTTTGTTAGTCGGTATTCTGTGATCTTTAAGCACCCTATAAACTTTATTTGTCATAAACACATGCACAATTTCGTGCCTTATAACATGTCTGAAATCCTCTAATGAACCGTTGCTTGGAAGGACAACTCTTCCCTTGAGAAATTCAAAAAATCCGCCAACTCCTTCAGGAATTAATCCCGGTGTTGTATTCGTTTGCTGAAAATCAATTGTAGTGTTGTAAAAAATAAGTGGGACTCTGCGTGTAACGAGATGATTCATTTTAACTTTTAGTTCCTGGTAAATTTCCTCAGCATAATTTGCACCTATTTCAGCTATGGATTCCATCTCACCATAGTAGTAAATATCAAAATGTTCAGTCCTGAGAATTTTCCAATCAAATTCTTCGTACTGAATTTTGTTCCTCCCAAAGTAGAAGAACTGTGCTAATGTAACGTCGCTAAACAGGAATGCTATTATAGGAAGGATAAACGATATTTTTATTGTTCTGGAAGAAATTAGAAGCATAAGACCAGTTAAAATTTATTATTGATTTTATTGACATCCGGAGCACAAAAATTAAACGAGTCGCTTTTTCATCTGGTGAATAAAATCAATCTCCGAAGGATCAAATCCGCGTAAAACTGATGTATAAAAAGATATCCAATCACACAAGAAAATCAAATCCATAATTCGTACCTTTCTGTTATCCTGATTGCTAGCCAGAGCTAATACTTCCAGCTTTTGCTCGGAAAGCATTTCTTTCAAGATATCAAATCTTTTCCTGTTTTGAGGATGATATTCATTATCAAGCAAATAAATTACCTTCACCTGGAATTGCTTTTCCCGGTACGATTCCCAACCTATTATTTCATTATGGTTCATTTCCGGGATATTGTGATGAAAAGCGTGAAGTTTTGAATTTTCATTCACCTGACATTTGAACCTGTATCCTGTGGAGGAGAGAAACTCTGCTGAATAAATTACCGGGATAAAACCTATTATCTGTTCTGCAATTTGAATCGCCTGATTTTTATGTGTTGAGAGTTCTTCCCCGCGTATTTGCCACAGATCAATTATTTTCTTTACGGTGTTTTCCTCATTTACAAAACCAAGCTCTTGCATTAATTTCAATAAGGAAAAGAAACTTAAGCCTAGTGCATACCTCGGCTGAAATCCACTCTCAATTTTAATAACCGGAATTTTATTTTTATCTGCTTCCTCCCCTATCTTTCCTCCAGATGTAATAACTATAATACTGCAATTGATCTTTATGGCTTGCTGAAAACAAGAAATTGTTTCCTCAGTATACCCGGAATATGAAGAAATTATTATAAGAGTATCCTTATTTGTAAACGCCGGAAGATTGTATCCTCGCACAACTTTGAAAGGAAGTTTGAGTTCACTTGACAAATAATCGAGCAGTAAATCTCCACTTATCGCCGAACCACCAAGTCCGCAATAAACGATTGAAGAAAAATTATTTTTTTTGAGATAAGATAAATCAATTTTGTTGTTCCAGGCATTTATTATCTGTTTATAAGTATCCTGAAGCACTTTAAATTGATTCTTTGAATCATACCTGACAATTAAATCTTTTAGTCTCATAGTAGTTAGATGATTTGTCTGGTTCTTGTTATTTTGTTATCAGTAAAGAACTTTTCTATCTCTTCTTTAACTTCTTCTTCTGAAGTTAATAAATTACATTTAGCAGCAAGTCTCTTCATTTTTTTGTAGTCGCAACTTCTTATTATTCTTTTTGCATAAGGAACGGTTGAGGGTGACATGCTGAGACTTTCGATTCCAAGTCCAATAAGAAGTGGCATGGCAAGAGTATCAGCAGCCATTTCACCACAGAGACTAACAGGTTTCCTGGCCTTTTTTGCATCATCAACAATATGCTTTAGTGTTCGCACAACTACCGGACTAAACTCCTGATAAAGTTCAGATACTAAATCATTACCTCTGTCAACCGCCATTAAATATTGGATAAGATCGTTTGTCCCTATACTTAAGAAATCAATTTCTTTAGCAAAATCTTTAGCCATAACTGCCGCAGAAGGGACTTCCACCATTATTCCTAATTTAATATCTTCATCAAATTTTACTTTTTCCTTTCTGAGTTCAAGTTTGCACTCTTCAATAATTTTCTTTGACTCCCTCACTTCTTTCAATGTGCTTACCATTGGAAGCATCATTTTTACATTTTTGTTTGTGCTTGATTTTAGAATAGCTCTTACCTGTGTTTTAAACAATGCAGGATTTTCTAATAGTAATCTTATTCCTCTCAAGCCCAGGAAAGGATTTGGTTCTTCAAAATCCAGGAACCTGAATTTATCTCCACCTATATCAAAAACCCTGATCGTAATTGAGTCCGGATAAATTCTTGAAGAAAGTTTTGAGTAGATTTTTGTCTGCTCATCCTCGGAAGGAAATTCACCAAGCTCGTTCAATATTTGTTCTGATCTATAAAGACCAATTCCGCTTGCACCACTTGTAACAACCATTTCTATCTCGCCAGATACATCGACATTAGCATATAACTTAATTTCTTTTCCATCTTTTGTAACAGCTTTTTCATCTTTAAGTTCTTCAAGTTCCTTTTGAAGCTCCAGTAGCCTGCTTCTCTTCAAAATGAAAAATTCTTTTTGTTCAGGAGTTGGGCTGCTTATGACGTATCCGTAAAAACCATCTACAATTATTTCATCGCCATCTTTTATTTGCGAGGTTGAATTATGCGTGCCAACCACTGCCGGAATATTTAGTGAACGAGAAATAATTGCGGCGTGTGATGTTAGTCCACCGTGATCAGTTACAAAAGCGAGAACTTTATTCCTGGAAAGAAGTATTGTATCAGCAGGAGTAAGAGTTTCACTTACCACAATCACATTATGATCAATTTTGGATTCCCACCTTTTTTTCTGAAGATTCCTGATAATGCGTTGCTTGATATCCTCAATATCCATCGCTCTTTCCTTCATATACGCTTCGTGGGAAAGGATCATCTTACTCTGGTACTTAGATATTTCATCATCAACAATATATTCAGGGGATTTACGTTCCGCTTCAATTCTATTTTCAATTTCATTAAGCAGAATCGGGTCATCCAGAATCATCAATTGGGCTTCGAAAATTGCAGCTCGAACTTCATCCATTTTTTCCCTGGCAATGGCAAAAATTTTGTTGAGTTCCTTTTTTGACTTTGCGATTGCCTCTTTTAACTCAGTTTTTGCTTTTTCAGTATCTTCAATATCCGCTTTGCTGATCTGTAGTTTTTCTTTTGTATAAAGATAAGCTTCACCTATTATAATTCCGGGGGCTGCACCAATTCCCGCAATTTTGTTTTCAGATGAACGATATATTTCCTGGAATGTTTTCAAAGTTCGTCAAATCCTCTTTCAAAATAATCTGTGATTTCTTTTGCAGCATTTTCCTCGTCTTCGCCATTAAATTGCAGAACGAGCTCAGCTCCTTCCTCAGCTGCGAGTGTCATTACACCAATTATACTTTTGCCATTTATGCTCATTCCATCCCGCGAGATATAGAAATCGCATTTATATTTGGCTGCCATTTTAACAACTGTCGCTGCCGGTCGAGTGTGCAGACCCGCCTTATTAACTATTTTCACTTTCTTTTCTATCATCAACTCGTTCTGTTAATTAGGGAATCCGCAAGCCACACAAATATTTTGCTATTTTCCTCACCTAATGATTTAAGAGAGTTTAATGCTTTCTTTGTAAACAACCTGATTTGTCTTTGGGCATCATCTAATACTCCGAGTTTTTCATAAATTTGCTTATAGCTTAAAACCTGGTTTCTCCTTATTCCTTTTCTTTCAATTACTTTCAGTAATTTTTTTCTCTCCTCACCTTTCGATTTTTCAAGAGCTTCTAAAAATAGGAAAGTCTTCTTTCCCTCAACGAGGTCACCGCCAATTGTTTTACCAAACTTTTTTTCATCAGCAGAAATATCAAGAAGATCATCCTGAATTTGAAATGCGATACCGAGATTTAACCCATAATTACCAAGGGCATTGACCTGAATTTTATTTCCACCGCCCAGAACTGCACCGATCTTACAGCACATCTCCGCCATAGCTGCAGTTTTCTTCTTGATCATGATGATGTATTCAGATAAAGAAACATTTTTTCTTGATTCAAAATCCGTATCCAAACTCTGACCCTCGCAAACCTCAATTAAACCGTGGGTAAACGAACTAACTACTTCCTTTGCATTACCGTTACAATCTTTAAGTAAATATTCATAGGCAATTGAAAGAAGACTATCCCCTGTTAATATTGCAGTATTGTGATCATATTTTTTATGCAATGTTATTCTTCCTCTTCTTTTATCAGCATTATCCATTATATCATCGTGAACAAGAGTAAAGTTATGAAGCATTTCAACTGCTGCGGCTGCGTTGTAAGCATCCTTATATTCCCCGCCAACCGCTTTTGCCGATAGTAATACAAGTAAAGGTCTTAATCTTTTCCCTCTGCTGTTAAGAATATATGAACCGGGTTCGTAAAGCGTTACAGGCTTTCTTTTTTTAAGTGCATCAGAAAGAATTTTGTTTATTTTTTTTCTTTCTGTCTCGTAAATATTTGTGTAGCGATGAGTGTTCATCAATAAAGAAGTTCTTTTCTAATTAATTTATTTTTTTTAAAATCCTTTAGTGACTTTGAACCAGTAAGAAACATTATTTTCTTTATTGTCTCAAACCAACTGGTAACCAGGGTTTTAACTCCATCTATTCCATTAGCATCGAGCTCCTTCAATATTATTCTTGCTGATGCAACAAAGTCAGCTCCAAGAGCAAGAGCTTTTGCAGCATCAACAGCAGAATTTATTCCACCTGAACCAATCAAAGTAAATTTGTAATTTTTTTTAAGTTTTAAATTTTCCCTTAAACAAAAAGAAGTCGGTAATCCCCAATTCCAAAAATAATCATCCTTCTGCGATTTATTTCTAAGCATTTCAATCGCAGCCCAGCTTGTCCCACCTGCACCGGCAACATCAATCCCCTTCACACCGATATCTAGTAATTTTTTTGAAGCTTTGACAGAAATTCCTGACCCAACTTCTTTTACAATTACCGGAATTTCAATTTCTTTTACTAATCTCTTTAAACTTTTTAGGAAACCTGTGAATATTGGAGATCCTTCAGGTTGAAGAAGTTCCTGCAAAGGATTACAATGAATTACAAAAGCATTAGCCTGGATGAGATCAATTAACATTTTAACAGGATCAAACGATTTTAATTTTACCAATTCAGAAGCTCCAAGATTTCCAAGCACGGGGACAGATTTCGCATTTTGTCTGATTATGTTATATGAACTTCTAAATTTTTCATTTTCCAGAGCTTGTCGCTGGCTTCCCACCCCGATAGGAATTTTTAATTCTTCTGCTGCTATTGCAAGTTGTGCGTTGATATTTTCAGCTTCTTCTGTCCCACCTGTCATACAAGAAATAATAAAAGGATAATTTACATTTGCTTTAAAAAGTTTCGTTTTAAAAAAAATTTTATCAAGCTCTACATCTGTTATTGCATCATGGACAAAATCATAATTTTCGAAGCCAGTTGTCTTTGTTTTGAAAGCAACATTTTCTTTTAGGCTCAACTCCAGATGCTCTTTTTTTCTTTTAGATGTTTGATCGGATATTTTATTCATAAAAGCTTTTTGAAATAAGAATTAAGAAGGCACTGCAAATTATTAAAAAATAAGCTTAAATGCCTTATTCTCATCAATAATGATCTATTCCTGATAATCTATAAACTCTTCATTATTGATAAAAACTTTATTTACATTAATTTCACCACGTAAAGCATTGGTCAGCAACAGTCTGTCCGCATTTAATAGATCTTCTATTTTAATATTTTTTTCGGATATGTTGATATTATTTTTAATAAAAAATTTACGATAAATTCCCGGTAATGCTCCTGAATTTAAAGTTGGTGTGAACCATAGGTTATCCTTTTTCAGAAAAATATTACTTCTGCTTCCTTCGGCTAATTCATTTTTTTCATTCAGATATAAAACTTCATAAAGCCCCTTTGATTTATAAACAGAATATTCCTCATCATATATTTTCCTGTTTGTAGTCTTAAAATGTCTGAATCTATCTGTTGAAATGATTTTACTTTGAGATATTATAACTGAGACTTTATTTACAGATTCCGGCAAATCGGATATTTTTATTTTTATTTCTCCCCATTTATTAAGTAAAATTTTGATCATTTTAATCTGTCTTTGATCAAGTTCCGAAATTGATTTTTCAATTCTCTGCATAATCT
>JBATIA010000260.1:0-3833 GCA_049667415.1 Ignavibacteriaceae bacterium | reverse complement strand
TTTATTTTTATAAATTAATTGCTGGTAACCTTACAGAGACTAAGAAATTAATTCTTCTAAAATAATTTTAAAATGAAATCCCCTGTTAAATTATTTGCAGGGGATTTACTAATTGAGTTATTTTTTTTATAATGCTTTTACTTCACTAACCAGTTTGCTCATTGCTTCTTTCGAATCACCGAAATACATAAGTGCATTCGGGTAGAAGAATAGCTCGTTATCAATTCCTGCATAACCGACGTTCAGTGAACGTTTGTTTATTATAACTGTCTTGGCGTAATCAACATTCAGAATAGGCATACCATAAATCGGGCTGCTCTGGTCGTGTCTTGCAGCAGGGTTTACAACATCGTTTGCACCGATAACAATTACAACATCGGTATTTGGGAAATCATCATTAATATCTTCCATTGCAAGAAGTTTATCATAAGGAACCTGAGCTTCAGCAAGAAGCACGTTCATATGTCCGGGCATTCTTCCTGCAACGGGATGAATTGCAAACCTTACATTAATACCTTTCTTTTCCAACACATTCATTAAATCTCTAACAGCGTGCTGTGCCTGACCAACGGCCATTCCATAACCCGGAACGATTACGACACTGCTTACGCTGTCAAGAAGCATTGCAAGCTCTTCAGAATCCACAGACTTAGCAGTTCCTTTGTGAGCTTTACTATCCGCAGCAGGACCTTCGGCACCCGCAGAAGCCCAGCCACCCATAACAACGTTCATCAACGAACGGTTCATTCCTCTGCACATTATCATAGTAAGAATAAGTCCCGATGCGCCAACTAACGCACCTGCAATTATCAGCATATTGTTGTTGAGTACAAATCCGGTCATAGATGCAGCAAGACCTGAGTAAGAGTTTAGGAGTGAAATTGCAACAGGCATATCTGCACCGCCAATTGGCAAAACTAATAGCACACCTAAAAGTAATGAAACTCCTATTATTGCAAGTACTAACTCAATATCGTAAGGATTAATTACCACGAATATTCCGCCGACTAAAACTCCAACTAACAATAGTGCGTTTAATGGATGCTGCAAAGGATACTTTACAACTTTACCAGTTACAATTCCCTGAAGTTTACCAAATGCAATTAGCGATCCTGTGAATGTTACTGCACCAATTAAGATACTCAGGATGATTGTAATTGTCGTTGGGATATCAAATGGAGCAGTGGTTATAAAGAGTCTGTCATATTCAGCAAAAGCAACAAGAGCAGAAGCACCTCCTCCAAATCCATTTAACAAACCTACCATCTGCGGCATTCCGGTCATCTGAACTTTAATTGCCATTACCGCACCGATTGCAGAACCTACTACTATTCCTAAGATAATGTATTCAAAAGTGAGTATTCTTTGATCCAGGAGTGTGACAACAATTGCAAGCAGCATAGCTATAGCTGCAAGCTGGTTTCCTTGTCGTGCTGTTTTTGGGGAACTAAGCTTTTTAATTCCGAAGATGAAACAGACAGAGGCTACTAAATAAACGAGATATAATAATATTTCCATCTTTTATCCCCTTACTTTCCGTCAGAGCCCGTCGTTGAGCCGGTTAAACCGGACCGAGACGGCTTCTTAAACATTTTTAACATTCTGTCAGTTACCAGGAATCCACCAACAACGTTTATCATCGCAAAGACAATAGCGATTATTCCAAGTATTGTACTTATTGACATTTCACCGTATCCGGCACTTAAAAGTGCACCAACTATAGTAATTCCGGATATTGCATTTGATCCGGACATAAGCGGGGTGTGTAATGTGGGCGGTACTTTTGTGATAAGCTCAAAGCCCACAAAGATGGCTAGTACGAAAACGTATATGAGCATTAATAATCCGAAAATATCCATTTAGAATTTCCTTTTTTTTATTCTAAAAATTTCTTGAGATAGTTTATTTCAGTAAATCTTTTATTCTTTCGTTAAATACTTCACCATTATGGGTAATCAGTGATCCTTTAACAATTTCATCATCAAGTTTTAACTCAACTTTTCCTTCTTTACCAATATGCTGAAGTAAAGCGAGAATGTTTTTTGAATACATATCGCTTGAGTGAGTCGGGACAAGACTAGGAAGATTTGGTTCACCTATAATAGTAACACCATGTTTCTTAACTGTTTTTCCTTTTTCACTCACTTCGCAGTTACCGCCAAACTCAACAGCCATATCGAGAACAACGCTGCCGGGTTTCATATGTTTTACCATTTCTTCTGTAACAAGAACAGGTGCTTTTTTTCCAGGGACCAATGCTGTTGTTATTACTATATCAGCCTCGGTAATATGCTTGAAGATTAATTCCTTCTGCTTTTTAAGAAATTCTTCTGATGCTTCTTTGGCGTAACCTCCGGCATCCTGCATATCTGCTGCACCTTCAACCTCAATAAACTTTCCGCCCAGACTCAAAACTTCTTCTTTTACAGCGCTACGAATGTCTGAAACTTCTACAACAGCACCGAGCCTCTTTGCTGTACCGAGTGCCTGCAAACCGGCAACTCCGGCACCCATTATTACAACTCTTGCCGGTGAAATTGTTCCTGCAGCAGTCATCATAAGGGGAAAGATTTTACCGAGTGTATCTGCACACATCACAACACTTTTATAGCCGGCAATGTTTGCCTGGGAGCTGAGTGCATCCATCTTCTGTGCTAATGTTGTCCGTGGGATCATGTCCATAGATATCACATTAATTTTTTTAGCGGCACATTTTTGTGCAAGTTCCGGATAGTTCAATGGATAAAGAAAAGTAATTAGAATTGTTCCTTCTTTAATTAAGTCTAGTTCATTTTTCCCTGCTACTGGATTATCGAGTGGACGTTGGACTTTAATAACAACATCTGCTAAAGAATAAAGTTCATTAAGATTTACGATTTTAGCCCCTGCTTTTTCGTACATTTCATTTGTATAGCCGGCATTTAGTCCAGCATCTTTTTCGACATTGACCTGGAAACCGGATTTAATAAGTTTTGAAGCTACATCGGGGACACACGCTACTCGATTTTCGCCAGGCAGGATCTCTTTAGGAACTGCTATTACCATACCTGTATCTCCTTGTGAATTGAAAATAATTAATAATTGAAAATTAAACTGGAAACGTGCAAATTCCAAAAAAATGGGCAAAATTCGCAATATTTTTTATACTTAAGCGAGGATTAAACAGCAGGCTGCTCCTTTGTTAAGCAGTGAAGTGTTCCAAGTCCCAAAACCAAATCCACAGAATGAATTCCTATCACTTTTCTGTCCGTGAAAAATTCTGATAAAATTCCCAAAGCTATTATATCATTCGGATCATTAAAAGTCGGAACAAGCACAGCATAATTTGAGATGTAAAAGTTGGCATAGCTTGCTGGAAGTCTCTGTCCTTTGAAAATTTGAGGCGAAGGCATAGGCAAAGGCACAAAATTCAAATTTGAACCATTTGGGAGTTTTATGTTTTGAAGTCTTTCTCTATTCTCATTTAGCAGATTATAATTTTCATCAGATGAATTATTTTCTTGAACAAGCACAACCGTATTTTCATTCACAAACCGGCACAGATCATCAACGTGTCCGTGAGTGTCATCGCCAACGATTCCTTTTCCCAGCCAGATGACATTTGATATACCAAAATATTTCTTGAAAACTTCAAAGTAATCTTGTTTTGTGAAACCGGGATTCCGTGTTTGAACTTTATCAGCAAGTAGACATTCTTCAGTAGTGATAAGAGTCCCTTTTCCGTTCGTATCGATTGCACCACCCTCCAACACCACTTGCTTTCCATTATGTTCGGCAACTAATCTTTTGAGTTTTAGTTTATCTGAAATGAATTGAGGAATTTTATCATCAAG
>JBATIA010000259.1:0-1926 GCA_049667415.1 Ignavibacteriaceae bacterium | reverse complement strand
CCTCCTTGCGTAAGAGTATGTCCGACACAAGCAACCTGGAAGCGTGAAGACGGAATTGTTATGATGGACTGGCACAGATGTATTGGTTGCAGATATTGTGTTGCTGCTTGTCCTTATGGTTCAAGATCTTTTAATTATAGGGATCCAAGACCTTTTATCAAGGAAATTACTCCGGACTTTCCAACAAGAACAAAAGGTGTAGTTGAAAAATGTACTTTCTGTGATGAGCGATTAGCAAAGGGTCTTGAACCAGCTTGCGTTGCAGCTTGCACTGCAAAAGCATTGGTCTTCGGAAACCTGAATGATCCAAAATCTAATGTTAGAGAATTATTAAAAGAAAATTATTCAATCAGAAGAAAACCGGGATTAGGAACAAATCCCGAAGTATTTTATCTCGTATAAGGTTTAAATATGTTAGAATTAGCATTAAAGGGAACTAAAAAATATTGGGGATGGATATTTCTCCTTTCTGCAATCATCTTAGTTGGCGTATATTTTTATTCAAGTCAGTTTGATTATGGATTGGGAATTACAGGCTTAAGCCGCGATGTTACCTGGGGATTTTATATAGCCCAGCTAACTTTTTTAGTTGGTGTCGCGGCTTCGGGGGTTATGGTTGTTCTGCCATATTACTTGCACAATTATAAAGCATTTGGCAAACTTACAATACTCGGAGAATTTTTAGCAATAGCCTCTATCGTGATGTGCATCCTTTTTGTTGCCGTTGATGTTGGTCAACCATTGAGAATGATTAATTTAATACTTTATCCTTCACCAAGCTCTATTTTATTTTGGGATACTGTTGTATTAAGCGGTTATCTTCTGCTTAATGTTATTATTAGTCATACGGTTTTAGAAGCAGAGCGTAAATCAATTGCTCCTCCCAATTGGATTAAACCAATTATTATTCTTTCAATTCCCTGGGCAATAAGTATTCATACGGTCACAGCATTTTTGTATTCTGGTCTTGCTGCCAGACCTTTCTGGATGACTGCAGTTCTTGCACCAAGATTTCTTGCATCTGCATTTTCATCAGGACCGGCGCTTTTATTAATAATGGTATTCATCATTAAAAGAATTACAAAGTTCGATCCGGGTCATGAACCTGTTCGCAAGTTAGGACTAATTATTACCTATGCAATGTGTGCGAATGTTTTTTTCATCCTGATGGAATTTTTCACTGCATTTTATAGCTCTATCCCGGAACACATTCATCATTTCCAATATCTTTACTTCGGACTTGATGGTCATAATACTTTAGTTCCGTGGATGTGGTCTTCTGCAATCCTGGCAATAGTTTCATTAGGGTTTTTGCTTATACCAAAATACCGTGAGAATGAAAAAGTATTGGTTTGGATTTGCGCTGCAATTTTTATTTCAATATGGATTGATAAAGGACTAGGGATGGTTGTAACAGGCTTTATTCCTACACCTTTGGGAAAGGTAGTCGACTATTCACCAACTGCTCCGGAATTATTTATCTCCTTAGCTATTTGGGCAATAGGATTCTTTATAATAACAGTGTTTTATAAAATTACTCTTTCGTTGAGGAGAGAATTGGTTACTTAAAAGGTTTCGATGTTTAAAATAATAATTATTGGCGGAATGGCAGCCGGATGTAAAGCTGCTGCAAGATTAAGCCGACTATCTTCGGACTATCAGATTACTATAATTGAACGGAAACCATTTATATCATATGGTAATTGTGGACTGCCGTTATATGCTGCCGGCGAAATAGATGATTTTTTTGAGCTAGCTAAAACAGGTTATGGTGTTATTCGGGATGAAAAATATTTTCTTGATGTTAAAGGGGTAAAAGTTTTAACGAATAGTGAAGTTGAATTAATTAACACTTCACAATGTGAAATCCAATATACTGATCGAAATAAAAATGAAACTAATATTCTTCAATACAATGCTTTAATT
>JBATIA010000258.1:0-3583 GCA_049667415.1 Ignavibacteriaceae bacterium | reverse complement strand
TCCTGTTACTTTCGAACATCTCGAGATACTGCCTGCTGATAGTTACCGAAGGCATGCTTCTGTCGTTAAGTGTAATTACATAATCATTTTCAACTTTTTCAATTATGAAGTCAGGTGAGATCTGGTTCATCTCCGCCGATTCAATATTTCCTTCACCCGGTTTCGGATTCAGGCTTTGTATAAGATGAACGGTTTCGCGCAATGTCTCATCTGTCAAATTCATCTTTTGCTTAAGTAGCTCAAATCTTCGCTTGGTAAAATCATCGTAATACTCCACTAACATTTGCTCAGCCATATATTTATAATACGTATCAGCATCTTTACTTGCACGCAGCTGAACCAGAAGACATTCCTGAAGGTTCCGGCAGGCAATTCCAATAGGATCAAAAAGTTGAATTTTCTTAAGAAGATTTTCAGCTTCTTCAGGATCAATTTTTATATGTTCAAAAAGCTCAAGCTCGTTTAGTATTTCGCCCAGACCTCTTTTAAGATATCCGCTATCATCAAGATTTCCAATTATCTCCTCTCCAAGTCTGTTTAAATTTTCATCAAGATTACGAAGATTTAACTGCTCCAATAAGTGTTCAGCGAGGGATTCCCTTACAGGAGCCAGAGGATGAAACTGCTCCTCTTCGGTATTTCCACGGTAAGCTCTTTCATGATCAAAATCATCATCGTTCATAAAATCTTCCAGCACAAATTCTTCATTATCCGGATCTTTTATTTCGTCAACTGTAGTCTCATCATCTTTCTCTTTATCTTTTTCCGTTTCCTGTGATAATTCCATTTCTTCTTCCAGGATAGGATTAAGCTCAAGCTCGGTTTTAATCCTCTGCTCCAGTGCAAGCGTGTTAAGCTGTAAAAGCTTTTGATACTGGATCTGCTGTGGTGAGAGCTTTTGCTGTTGTGATAATCGTTGACTTAGTGTAAGCATTTTACTTTCCGATTAATTCTTTAAATTTTAAATACCAATTTTTACCATACAATCTGCTAAGAGAATCTTCACAAAATTCTGCAACAGTTGTATTTTGACTTTTACCTAGTTCAAGTGCTGGTTTACATTCGTCAATATGTTCAAATCGCAAAACATCCCCGCCGAAATCAGAAATCCTGATCGGAAAAAGGTGACAGGAAATTGGTTTCCTGAAATCTGTCTTTCCATCTAGGTATGCTTTTTCTATAGAACATTTTGCAATACCATTTTCATAATAAACAAAAACGCAAGCCCGGTTATCAATACTTCTGATCATCGGTTCATCTTTTCTAACCTCATAAAATCCATTGTCTTCTATTTCCCTTCTATGATTAAACGGAAGGTAGTGAAGAACCTTTGTGAGAAGATTGTTTATAAGATTAACTTCCTCCCATTTAAGCGGAGCACCATAATGACTTTCAAAAGTGCAGCAAGCACCTTTACATTTTATTAAGTCACATTTGAAGGGCATTTCCGCAATTTCCTTGCGGACTAGTATGTTTTCAACCGGTAATATTTGCTTATCCATTGTAATGGAATAATTTTTGAGGAAAGATAAAAAATTGATTCTTCTTTACAAAGTTTAAATACTCTTTCCAATTCTTTAAATTCCTGCCTCAATTTCAATAAAATGCCCCCTGCATAGATGAATTTCGCTAATAAGATTGTTGTTTTAACCGGAGCCTCGTCCGGAATAGGCTATCAGCTTGCAAAATTACTGCCAAAGGAAAATTGTTCGCTCGCCCTTATTGCCCGAAGAAAGAATATTCTTGACGAACTAGTTCACGAACTAAATAATGAAAATATCCGGGCTAAGTCTTACCAATGTGATGTTGGAAAAATTGATGAGGTTCAGTTTACATTTGAAGAAATAAAAAAAGATTTTGGAAGAATAGATATTGCTATATTGAATGCCGGTGTTTCCTTAAGATCTGAAATCCAAAATTATTCCTCAGCCAGAGCAAAAGAAATTTTTGAAATCAATACTTTAAGTATTGTAAACTGTGTAGAACAACTTTTACCGGATTTTATTGAACAAAAAAATGGAATGATTGTCGGCGTATCAAGTCTTGCAGAATCAAGGGGCTTCCCCAAAAGCGGGTTTTACAATGCGAGTAAATCTGCAGCAAGCTTGTTACTTGAAAGTCTAAGAATAGAACTTAAACCTTACAACGTCAAAGTTATAACTGTCAAACCCGGATTCGTAAGAACACCGATGACTGATAAGAATAAATTTCATATGCCTTTTCTTATGGATGTTGAGAAAGCAACTAAAATAATTATCAAAGGAATTAAAAAAGAGAAAAAGATTATTCAGTTCCCTTTCCCGACCGTAATTGGTGCCAAGATATTTAAATTTTTGCCCGATTGGTTATTTGATTATTTGATGAGTAAAGAATTACCACACAGGAAGAATTGAGAATATATGTTGAAAAAATTTCTCCCAGCTTTCCTACTTTCATTTAGTTTGATATACCCTCAGACGGATTCCACTTTAATTCTCAGCGAAGTAATGTTTTATCCAACCACGGGACCAAATGAATTTGTTGAACTTTATAATTTTAGTGATACGGAAAGCATTGACCTGGATAGTTTTAAGATAAAATATTCTACTTCCAATCCTGATATAATAACTGATGCAGGAGAAGGTACAATTCTTCCGCCAAAATCTTTTGCAATTATTCTTGAAGGTGATTACATAATTGGCAGTGGGATTTATGACACTTTAATTCCATCGGAAGCATTAATACTTAAAATCTCCGATAACTCATTCGGCACAAGTGGAATGTCTAACACAGAAAACAGGAGAATATGGCTCATTAATACTTTGGATGACACGCTTGAAGCTTATTTTTATTCAGCTAATAACTCACAAGCACACTCTGATGAAAAAATAATTTTAATGAAAGACAGTTCACAGAGCAACTGGGCAAATTCATTAGTAACAAATGGAACTCCCGGATTTCAAAATTCTGTTACTCCGGTTCAGTTTGATCTTCAAACGGCTTCAATTACCTTTCAACCTCCAACACCTGTTGAAGGAGATGATGTGACAATTTTCTCCAAAGTAAAAAATATTGGAACGAGTGCAGCAGATAATTACACAATTGAGATTTATAACGATGCAAATTTTGATTCAACTGCTGATCCGGGTGAAATAATTTTCACACAGCAGTACATAAACCTTTCTGCCGGTGATTCAATCACTGCAAACACAACTTTAAATTCCTTGCCTGCGGGTAACTATCAGATTATTGCAAATGTAATTTTTGCCCAGGATGAAAACCTTTCTAATAATGAATTAATTAAATCCTTTGTTGTTTTTCCTCCGGGGACAAATTATAACGATGTGGTTATAAACGAAATTATGTATGCACCTACGACTGGAGAACCTGAATGGGTTGAACTTTATAACAGAACAAATTCGTCGATTAATTTAAGGAAGTGGAAATTTTCTGATGCTTCTTCATCAGTCACAATTACAAACATAGATAAATTCATTCCGGCAAACGGATTTATTGTTCTCACCGCCGATTCATCAATCTTAAATTATTTCAATGTTCCCTCCGAAATAATAAAATTCAGTTTACCTGTAATGAACAATACAGG
>JBATIA010000257.1:0-12454 GCA_049667415.1 Ignavibacteriaceae bacterium | reverse complement strand
AGAGAAGGTGTAAGTATAGGTGCTATGGTAACTTTAAGACGTGAAAGAATGTACGAATTTCTCGATCGTCTTATTAATGTAGCTCTTCCACGAGTGAGAGACTTTCGTGGTTTGTCAGATAAATCTTTCGATGGAAGAGGTAACTATACTCTTGGTGTTAAAGAGCAGATTATCTTTCCTGAAATAAATGTTGATAAGATTACAAGAGTTTTAGGTATGGATGTTACTATTGTAACTTCGGCAAAATCAGATAATGAGGCCTACGAATTATTAAGATCTTTCGGAATGCCTTTCATCAAAAAAGAAATTAAAACAGCCTAGGAGATTTAATGGCCCGTAAATGCTTAATAGCGAGAGAAGAAAAAAGACGCAGACTTACCGAAAAGTATAAAAAGCAGCGAGAAGAATTGAAAGCTAACGGTGATTATGAGGAACTCCAGAAACTACCGCGTGATTCTTCAAAGGTTAGACTTAAGAACAGGTGTATGTTTACTGGTCGGGCTAGAAGTTATTACAGAAAATTTGGAGTTTCCAGATTAGTTTTCAGGGAAATGGCCCTAAAAGGCGAAATCCCGGGTATAAAAAAATCAAGTTGGTAAACGGAGAAAGGATAAATGCCAGTTACAGATCCAATTGCAGATTATTTAACCAGAGTTAGAAATGCTACTAAAGCTAAAAAACCACGTGTTGTAATTCCTGCATCAAAGGTTAAAATAGGGTTATCGGAGATTCTAAAGAATTTAGGTTATGTGATAGACTATGAAATTATAGATGATAATAAACAGAAGAAGATAAACCTTGTTCTAAAATACAAAAATGGCGTACCGGCTATCAACGGATTAAAAAGAATTAGTAAACCGGGTTTACGTGTTTACAAAGCTGCTGATAAACTTCCAAGAGTTCTTAACGGATTAGGCACGGCGATTATTTCTACACCGAAAGGTTTATTGTCCGATAAAGATGCAAGAAATCTTCTCGTCGGCGGTGAAGTAATGTGTTATATATGGTAAAATTAATATTTGGAGATTTAGATTGTCCAGAATAGGTAAAAAACCGGTTGAGATTCCTAAGGGTGTTACTATAAACCTAGATGGTAGTCACATAAAGGTAAAAGGACCTAAAGGTGAACTTTCGAGAACTATTCATCCTTTAATAAAAACTGAAATTATAGAAGGCGAATTGATAGTAACCAGACCAAACGACTTAAAGGAATCGAGAGCACTACACGGTTTAACACGTGCCCTCATACAAAATATGGTAGTTGGTGTTACTGAATCGTATAAAAAATCTTTAGAGATTGTTGGCGTAGGTTATAAAGCTGAGTTAAAAGGAAAAAATTTATTACTGAATATTGGATATTCACACCCGATTTACTTTATTCCTCCGGAGGAGATTAAATTAGAAATTCCGTCTCCTACTCAGATAATAATTTCGGGTAATGATAAAGAATTAGTTGGATTAGTTGCTGCAAAAATCAGATCTTTCAGAAAACCCGAACCTTATAAAGGTAAAGGAATTAAGTATTCTGATGAGCGAATTATTAGAAAAGCCGGAAAGACTGCTGGAGCATAATTTTTAGGAGTTATGGTATCAATGAAAAAGAAGACATCAAGAGACAGAGCAAGAATAAAAATCAGAAAAAAGATTTCTGGCACAACTGAAAAACCACGTCTTTCGGTTTACAGAAGTCTTGATAATATTTATGCTCAAATTATAGACGATACAACTGGAAACACTCTAATTGCTGTTTCCAGCTTAAATAAAGAAGCAAAAGCTGAATTAAAATCTGTTAAAGGAAAAACAAATAAAAGTAAATTGGTTGGCAGTTTACTAGCAAAAAAAGCTTTGGAAAAGAATATTAAGAATGTTGTTTTTGATCGGGGTGGTTTTAGATATCATGGTAGGGTAAAAGCCTTAGCTGATGGTGCTCGTGAGGGAGGACTGGTATTTTAATGCCTATTGCCGGGTCGTCTAATGGTAGGACTACGCCCTTTGGAGGCGTCTGTAGAGGTTCGAATCCTCTCCCGGCAGCTTCCATTTTTATAATGATCGTTTTTTAGGAGAAAATTTGAAAAGAGTTAAATCAACTGAAACTGAAGGTTTAAAAGAAAAAGTAGTTCACATCAATCGCGTAGCAAAAGTTGTAAAAGGCGGACGCCGGTTTAGCTTCAACGCTATTGTTGTTGTTGGCGATGGTAATGGAATTGTTGGTGTTGGACTGGGTAAAGCAAACGAAGTAACCGATGCTATCTCGAAAGGAATCGATGATGCCAAGAAGACCCTCGTAAAAGTTACTATTAGAAAAGGCACTATTTCTCACCAGATTATAGGTAAATATGGTGCAGGTAGAGTATTGTTAAAACCTGCCACGCCTGGTACCGGGCTCATTGCCGGTGGTGGGGTTAGGGCTGTATTAGAAGCTGCCGGTGTTCAGGATATTCTAACAAAATCTCTTGGTTCTAGTAATCCACATAACCAGGTGAAAGCAACCTTGAATGGGTTACTAAATCAAATCGATGCTAAATCGATGGCGAATAAAAGAGGAAAATCAGTTCAAGAAATTTTTGCTTCGTAAATGAGGATTTTATGTCGAAGATAAAAGTAGTGCAGACAAAAAGTATTATAGACAGACCCAAGACTCAAAAAAGAATTATTGAAGCACTGGGTTTAGGCAGACCTAACTGGGAAAAAGTTCATAACGATACTCCCCAGATTCGGGGTATGATAAAAAAGGTTACCCATCTTGTCAGGGTTGAAGAAGTAAAGGAATAAGGAATTTATTATATGGATATTCTTAGCAATCTAAAATATGCTGAAGGTTCAAAGAAGAAACGGAAAAGAGTTGGTCGGGGTGAAGGTTCCGGGCATGGCGGCCAGTCAACCAGAGGTATGAATGGTCAGAGGTCTCGTTCCGGTGCTAAAAACAGAGCTTGGTTTGAAGGTGGTCAAATGCCCCTTCAAAGAAGAATTCCAAAATTTGGATTTACTAATATTTTTAAGGAAACATATCAAGTTGTTAACCTTAATTCGTTACAGCGATTAGCTGATGACAAAAAACTTGGTAAAGATATTAATATTCAGGAACTAAAAAATTTGGGCTTAATATCAAGTATTAAGAAGCCGGTTAAGATTTTAGGCAAAGGTGAATTTAAGGCAAAAGTAAATTTTGAAGTAAATGCAATTAGCCAAAGTGCTAAACAGAAAATAGAATCAGCCGGCGGTTCTATAAAGTTAATCTAAAGCGGTTATAAATGTCGAAGTTTACAGATACTTTTAGAAATATATTTAAGATACACGAACTACGCCAGAGAATATTTTATACACTGGCTATACTGTTTTTAGTCCGATTAGGTGCTCATATTACCATTCCGGGTGTTGACACTACACTGTTGACTGAAAGCATGAAAAATGCTACTACCGACAATCTTTTTGGTTTGTATGATTTGTTTGTTGGCGGGGCTTTTTCAAATGCTGCAATTTTTGCACTTGGTATTATGCCCTATATCTCAGCATCAATTATCATTCAACTACTTGGTGCAGTAGTCCCGTATTTTCAGAAACTGCAACAGGAAGGTGAAGAAGGCAGAAAAAAGATTACACAGTTAACCAGGTATGGTACTGTCCTCATATCTGCGATGCAAGCATGGGGCGTGACAATAAGATTATTGAACATCCAGGTTCAGGGATTACCGATTGTCCCTGATGTTGTTAGAGGATTGCCATGGGTTATTACCACAATCATTATTCTAACTTCTGGAACAATTTTTATGATGTGGATGGGAGAACAAATTACTGAAAGAGGTATTGGTAACGGAATTTCATTGATAATCTTTATAGGAATTATTGCAGTATTTCCAAACGCAGTTATTGATGAAATAAGACTTATTAGTGTAGGGCAAAGATCGATTATAATTGAAATAGTAATTTTAATATTCATGTTCTTTATAATAGCTGGTGTGGTTCTAGTTACTCAGGGTACTAGACGGATTCCCGTTCAATATGCTAAACGGGTTGTTGGAAGAAAGATTTATGGCGGTGTAACACAATATATTCCTTTAAGAGTTAATACAGCTGGAGTAATGCCTATAATTTTTGCACAGTCGATTATGTTTATTCCAAACACAGTTTTGTCTTTCTTCCCTGATAATGAATTTCTGCAGAGTATTTCTGGATTATTCGTTTATACTTCGCCTGTTTATTCTGCTATTTATGCTTTAATGATAGTGTTCTTTACGTATTTTTATACTGCAATCGCTTTTAATCCAAAAGATGTTGCGGACAACATGAAGAAGCAGGGTGGATTTATTCCAGGTATAAGACCGGGTAAACAAACTTCTGAGTTTATTGATAATATTCTTACAAAAATTACTCTGCCTGGTTCTATCTTTTTGGCAATAGTTGCAATTTTACCCGCATTCGTTTCAGGGTTTGGAGTTTCGGGTCAGTTTGCTCAGTTTTTTGGCGGTACGAGTCTTCTAATTATTGTTGGTGTAGCGCTAGATACCCTGCAACAAATTGAATCGCATTTGCTCATGAGACATTATGATGGATTTATGAAATCCGGCAAATTAAGAGGACGTAAATTTATTTAGATTGTGATTTATATAAAGACTAAAAAGGAAATTGATTTAATAAGAGAGAGTTGTAGAATAGTTGCAGAAACGCTCCAATTAGTTGGAGGCAATGTTAAGCTTGGTGTTTCAACATTTGAACTGGATCAGATAGCTGAAGATTATATTAGAAGTAATAACGCAATTCCTGCATTCAAAGGATACTCGCAGGGTGGATTACCTGGATTTCCTGGTTCGGTTTGTACATCACTGAATGATGCAGTTGTGCACGGAATCCCTGGTTCGGTGAAACTTAAAGAGGGAGATATTATTTCCCTCGATGTTGGTGTTCTTAAAAATAATTATTATGGTGATGCAGCAATAACTGTAGCAGTTGGAAAAATCTCTGACGAAAAGAAGAAACTTTTAGAAGTCACTGAAAAGTCATTGTATCTGGGTATCGAACAAGCTAAAAGTGGAAACAAGGTGCATGATATTTCTTCAGCTGTTCAGGAATATGTTGAGCAAAACGGTTTTTCAATTGTCAGAGACCTTTGTGGTCATGGTGTGGGTAAATTTCTACACGAAGATCCAGCTATTCCAAATTTTGGGAAGAAAAGTACAGGCTCGAAACTAAAAAATGGAATGACACTGGCAATTGAACCTATGGTAAACGCAGGAGTTTATAGCGTAAAAACTGCTAGTGATGGCTGGACCGTTTTAACTTCCGATGGTTCACCTTCGGCACATTTTGAGCATACGATTTTAGTATTAGATAATTCGCCGGAAATATTAACTGTTTGCTAATGGCTAAACAAGGACCAATTAAAATAGATGGTGTTATTACTGAAACTTTACCAAATGCAACATTTAAGGTAAAGTTAGATAATGGCCATGAAATTCTTGCTCATATTTCTGGCAAGATGAGGATGCATTTTATTAAAATTTTGGTTGGCGATAAAGTATCAGTTGAAATGTCGCCTTATGATTTATCAAAAGGAAGAATAACTTACAGATATAAATAGCAGGTGAAAGATGAAAGTTAGATCATCAGTAAAAAAAATATGTGATAAGTGTAAAATTATTAGACGCAAAGGCGTTGTTAGGGTTATTTGTTCTAACCCAAAACACAAACAAAGACAAGGTTAAAAAAAGGAGTTAAAGTTTGGCACGTATATCTGGTGTTGATTTACCTAAAAATAAAAAAGTCTTATTCGGTCTCCAGTATATTTATGGAATTGGACCAACATCTTCAGAAGAGATTCTTGAAAAAGCAAAAATCGATCCCGGGAAAAAAGTTAGCGATTTAACTGAAGAGGATGTTGCGCAAATAAGAGCAGTTATTACTGCCGAATATAAAGTTGAAGGAGCACTTCGTTCAGATGTCCAGCAGAATATTAAGCGATTAATGGATATCGGTTCTCACCGTGGTATAAGACACAGAAAAGGATTGCCTGTAAGAGGACAAAGAACGCGTACAAACTCAAGAACCAGAAAAGGTAAACGTAAAACTGTTGCAGGTAAAAAGAAGACACCTACTAAGAAATAATTTATTAAATCGGAGGAAAGTTTTTGGCTAAATCGGTAAAAAAAGCAAAAAAGAAAACCCAGGTAGATCTTAATGGAGTTGCACACATTAAAGCAACATTTAACAATGTGATTGTTACAATTACAGATATTTATGGAAATACTCTATCCTGGTCATCTGCAGGTAAAAATGGATTTAAAGGTTCAAGAAAGAATACACCATTTGCAGCACAGGTTTCTGCCGAAGCTGCAGCAAAAGAAGCATACGATTTAGGATTACGAAAGATTGAAGTAAAGGTAAAAGGACCAGGGTCGGGAAGAGAAGCAGCCATCAGGTCTTTATATACAGCTGGTTTGGAAATTACATCGATTAAAGATGTAACACCAATACCTCATAATGGTTGCAGACCACCAAAACGTAGAAGAGTTTAATTAGAGGAGATAACGATAAATGGCAAGATACACAGATTCAGTTTGTAAATTATGCAGAAGAGAAAAACAAAAACTCTTTCTTAAAGGGCAGAAATGCTATACTGAAAAGTGCCCGATTGAATCACGGAATTATGCACCTGGTCAACATGGTCTTAGCAGAAGGCAAAAAATATCCGAATACGGAATCCAGCTTAGAGAAAAACAAAAAATTAAAAGACAATACGGATTACTGGAAACTCAGTTCAGAAATTATTTTGAAAAAGCGAATAAGCAAAAAGGCATAACAGGTGAAAATCTTATTAAAATGCTTGAGCGAAGATTTGATAATGTTGTTTTCAGATTAGGATTTGCGGGCTCACGAAGTCAGGCAAGACAACTGATTAAGCACAGACATTTTATGGTGAATGATAGATTGGTAGATATTCCATCATACCTTATATCACAGGGAGATATTGTTAAAGTAAAAGAAAAAAGTAAGAAGCTCGACGCTATTCACAATTCATTAAAGAGGGTTAAAGACAGCGCTTACCCATGGTTAACTATAGATAAAGCATCGTTAACCGGAACTTTTCTTCAAGTGCCGGAGAGAGCGGATGTTCCTCTAAATGCCAATGAACAGTTGGTAGTAGAGCTCTATTCTAAATAATTAATTTTTGAAATTTTAGAGGATTTTTTAATGAATACATCACATTTAATTATGCCGGAATCAGTGGTTTTAGATGAAGCCAATTTTTCTAATACATTCGGTAGATTTTCAATGCAACCACTGGAAAGAGGATTCGGAGTAACTTTAGGTAATTCCTTACGTAGAGTGCTTCTTTCATCTTTACCGGGTGCAGCAATTACTTCCGTTAAATTTAGCGGAATCCTGCATGAGTTTACAACTATACCCGGTGTAGTTGAGGATGTTTCTGAAATTATATTGAATCTTAAACAAGTTAGAATGAAACTTCTTTCTAAAAAGCCAAACAAGATAGATTTGACTTTCAATGGTGAAAAGGCCTGGACTGCTGCAGATATTCAGAAAGCAAGCAGTGAAATTGAAATTCTAAATCCTGATTTGCACATTGCTGCTTTAAATAAAAGTGCAAAATTTGATGTAGAGTTAAGAGTAGGTAAGGGAACCGGATATGTTCCTGCTAACGAAAACGCTTCACCGGATCAGACAATTGGTGTTATTCCAATTGATTCAATATTTACACCTATCAGGAATGTAAAAATGAGTGTTGAGAATGTTAGGATCGGTGATAAAAATGATTTTGAAAAGCTTACGCTTGATGTTTCAACAGATGGTTCTATTACACCTGATGATGCTCTTACCCAGGCTGCGAAAATCCTTAGGGAGCACATTCAGTTATTCATTAATTTTGATATGGAGCAGGAAGAAGAACAACCTGTAGCACCAAAGGACACTGAATTTGACAGGCTAAAGAAAATACTATTGACTCCTGTTGACGATCTGGAATTAAGTGTAAGGTCTCATAACTGCCTTAAAGCAGCCAACATAAAAATACTTGGTGATCTTGTCAGGAAAGATGAAGCTGAAATGTTAAAGTTTAGAAATTTTGGACGAAAATCATTAGCTGAACTTATGGAAATCGTTGAGGATTTGGGAATCGAATTTGGAATGGATGTGGATAAATATATTAAAGAAGAAGTTGAACCTAAATAAATTCTAAAGGAAATTAGATGAGACATAATGTTAAGGGAAGAAAATTAGGTAGAACCGCAAGCCATAGAAAAGCTACGTTAAATTCGCTTACAACTTCTCTTCTTAAGTATAAGAGAATTAAGACTACCCTTGCAAAAGCTAAAGAAACAAGGGTATTTTCTGAAAAATTAATTACAACTGCTCGTAAAGGAGATTTGCATTCGCAAAGACAAGTAATGGATATAATTAAAGATAAAGAAGTTGTAAAAGAATTGTTTGCCGATATTATTCCTAAAATCGGTGAGAGACCCGGGGGTTATACGCGGGTTGTTAAGTTGGGATACAGGAATGGAGACGCAGCACAGATGGCTATTCTGGAACTTGTTGACTATAATGAAGTAGCTACTGCGAAAGCTGAGCAGCAAAAGGAAAAGAGAGAAGCTAAATTAAAAGAGAAAGAAGCTAAAGAAAAAGCCGGGCAAGAAGATAAATTGCTCGAACAGCAAGCTGCTGAAGAGCCGAAAAAATAATTTAATATTTTTTTTGTATTATTAAGAGTAATCGAAATATTCGGTTACTCTTTTTTTTTATTTGTGATGTTTAAAGATATTCATTTTATAAAATCTGTGTATGATCTTAGTGCTTTACCAAAGCCTGAACTCCCTCAGCTAATCCTTTGTGGCAGATCAAATGTTGGTAAATCCTCATTCATAAATAGCATTTTCAACAGAAAAGGTCTAGCTAAGACAAGTTCTACTCCTGGTAAAACAAGATCAATTAATTTTTATAATGTTGAAGATTCATTTTACTTAGTAGATTTACCAGGTTTTGGTTATGCCCAGACCAGCATTAAAGAAAGAGAAAAGTGGGGCAAATTAATTTCAAAATACATTGTTGAATCAGTCAGTATACATCACGCCTTCCACTTAGTAGATTGCAGGTATGAACCAACTGAATTAGATGTTCAGTTGAATATGTGGCTGAAAAGTGCTAAAAAAAATTATAGTGTTATCCTTAGTAAAGTTGATAAACTTAAACAATCCCAGATTAATAAAACCATCAATTCAACTCTTTCATTTTTCCCTGAGCTTGAGTTAAACTATAACCTCTTCCTTTATTCATCGTCTTCCGGAAAGTGGAAGAAACCTTTGCAGAAAAGGATTACAGAATTGTTCCATTAAATTGCTCGAAATGTTATATTTTGGCAATTAGTTGTTAAATTTATTTATAACTAAAATTTTCATATTCAAATCTTCACATGCTGGATAAAAGACAACGCAAAAGAATTCTGATTTTCCTGGTAATTCCAATACTTGCGATTGGCTTATTCATCAGCGATGACCTTACAATAAGACTGATAATTATTGCGCTCCTCGTAATTTATGTTGCTTTTATAATCTTCCTTAGAGATTCTGTAAGATTTTCCGGTGGTTATTCGATATCAGAAAGTGAAGAAAGCATTTCCGAACCTGTTTCCTCTCCTCGTTCAGATTATGAAGAATCGTTTAAGATCGTTTCTAAAAATAGAAGCGTTGATGTTATAACCGATGAAAATTACAGACCTGAGTACGGTGTTTCAAAAACAACTTTAAAACCTCCCGATCTTAAAGAACGCTTCGATGAAATTGCAAAGGAAACTATGCCTCCGGGAATAGGACACGATGAACAATTTGGATTTGTCATTGAAAGAATGTTAAATGTTATGGCCGAACTCTACAATGCACATTCAGTTATATATTTCTGGCATAATAAGAAAAAAGAAAAGTTGATAATAGAAAAATTTATTTCCACTTCCCACCAGTTAACTAAAAGAAAATTCGATATCGAAGACGATGTTTTAAGTAAAATTGTAGAGAAAGGTGAACCCGAGCTATTAACTGATATTTCCCGTGCTGCTGAGGCTGATGTTATAAGATATTACGATTCACCACAGGGTATAAGAAGTTTTGCCGGTGTTCCTGTATTCTATAATGAAGATCTTATTGCTATCATTGCAATTGATTCGAAGGTTGAAGATGCATTCGGAATAGAGACTATATACTCACTTGGGCGCTTTATACGACTGATCACTATGCTTATTGGGATATTCGAGGAAAAATACTCTGATACAATATCGCAGAAGAGATTAGAAGGATTATTAAAAATTCTTGGCCCGGATAGTGAGTTTGAGAACGAAAAAGAACTTATAAATGCTCTTCCTGAAACGTTAAAAATGATGATTAAATGGGATGCTTTTGTATTTATTTACTTCGATCCGCTTGAAAAACTATTTAAAATTGAAAAGGCTGAAAATACCACTGCCCTGAAATATGTTGGCGTTGATCTTCAAATAGACTTTAATGGTACTCTTGTAGGCAAATCAATTATATCCGGAATTCCTGTAAAGATCGACGATACATCATCAGGCAATTATAAAAGATACTCCCGTGCAGAGGATGTATCATTTGATGGTTCATTTGTTGCTATTCCGCTTATCTATAATAAGCAAAACTATGGAGTCATCTGCTTAGAGAGCCTTAAGAAAAATGCATACAGTAACCTTGATGTTCAGTTCCTAAAAAAGTCATTAAATGTTTTAGCCTATATTATTTATTCCCATTCAACTCAAAAATTATTGAAGAACCTGACTTCTGTGGATTTTGAAACAAAAGCCCTTAATGTAACATCCTTCAAGGAGAGGTTAAATTCTGACCTGATTAAAGCAAAGCAGCTGGAGGTTCCCGGCACATTGGCGTTGGTAAGAATTGATGATTTCATTGCTCAAGACTCCCTGTTTGATGATAACCCTTTAATTAAAGTTGTTTCTATTGTCGCAGAAATGATCTCAGAAGAAATGACCCCGCTGAATCTTTTTGGCAGACTTGAAGATCGGCTATTTGGCATCTACTTTTTTAATGCTTCGACTAAAAATGTATTTATTTGGGCTGAGAAATTAAGAGTTAAAATTGCACGGAAACCTATCTCTGTAATTTCCAAACAAACCACCTTCACAGTTTCAATTGGTATTGCTTCTACCACAAACAAAGATAATGTTGATGAAGTGATTTACAACGCAAACCTGGCACTAAGTAAAGCAATTGAAAAAGGGGGCAACTCAGTCCTCAATATAAATTAGTTTATTAAGATTTAGTCTTTTTGCATGTATGAAAAACTTTTTTGTTATAGTACTGGATGGAGTTGGTATCGGCGAACTTCCGGATGCTGATAAATATAATGATAGGGGGAGTAATACCTTGAGCAATATGGCTTTGGTGATTGGTGGATTGAAATTACAAAATCTGGAAGCGCTTGGACTGGGAAAAATTGAACCTATTCAGGGAATTAAAAACGTACCTCAACCGTTAGCATCTTTCGGGAAAATGGCAGAAGTTTCTCAGGGGAAAGATTCCACAACAGGGCACTGGGAACTTGCCGGACTTCTTGTAAAAACCGAGTTTACTTATTTTCCAAATGGTTTTGATGATGAAATTGTCCAAAGATTTCTTTCAGAAACTGGCTGTAAAGGAATACTAGGAAATAAACCTGCATCAGGTACTGAAATAATTGAGGAATATGGTAAAGAACATATAAAAACTGGTTACCCTATAATTTATACATCGGCTGATTCTGTTTTTCAGATAGCCGCACACGAAGAAGTTATTCCTATCTCTAAACTCTACGAAATTTGTTCAATCACCCGCGAAAAAGTTCTAAAACTTCCACTTCAGGTAGGTAGAGTAATAGCACGACCATTTATTGGTAAACCGGGTAGTTTAAAAAGAACAAAAAACAGAAAGGATTTTTCTTTAGATCCTCCGGAACCTACCATCTTAGATATTTTATCTGAAAATAATATCACGACGGTAGGTGTTGGAAAGATAAATGATTTATTCAACTATAAGGGAATTAAGAAACAGATCTTGACTAAATCTAACGAAGAAGGTTGTGAGCAGTTGCTAAAATTATCTAAAGAGATGACCGGTAGCTTTATTTTTATTAACCTTGTAGATTTCGATGTCTATTTCGGGCATCGTAACGATCCCGCTGGTTTTGCAGAGAAACTAAAGGAGTTCGATGATTTTCTACCCAACTTTCTTAACAATCTGGATGAAAGTGACAGACTTGTAATAACAGCCGATCATGGCAATGATCCAACCACTCCAAGTACTGACCACAGCAGGGAATATGTACCTTTGCTTTATTACAGAAAGAATGCTATTGGTAAAAATCTTGGTGTACGTAAAACTTTTTCCGATGTTGCAAAAACTGCAGCCGAATTTTTTAATGTCAATAATAATCTAAATGGGACGAGTTT
>JBATIA010000256.1:0-20151 GCA_049667415.1 Ignavibacteriaceae bacterium | reverse complement strand
CGCTCAAATCGGTTATCCGGAGTATCCGGAGGAGGTTACGCAATATGGAAATAGTTTTTTCTTCAAAGAAGGATTCGTTTTTGCATGGACAGAAAATCTATTATCAGAAGAAGAGTTAATAATATTTCGGAGATTTACTTTGGTACTAAGTCTTACTTACAGACGATATCTTGATTTAAAAGAGGCTGAAGAACGTAACAAAATAATCCAGGCAGAGAACGACCGTAAAACAAAAGAACTTGAAGAAGCGCGGCAGCTTCAGCTCTCTATGCTTCCGAAAAAACTTCCTCAACTACCAAATCTGGATATTGCTGTGTATATGAAAACTGCTACAGAAGTCGGCGGAGATTATTATGATTTTAATATTCAGGAAAATGGAGTTCTGAACATAGGTTTCGGTGATGCAACGGGGCATGGATTACAAGCGGGCACGATGATAACTCTTATGAAGGGTTTCTTTACATCTGATGCTGCAAGATTCAGTCCGCCGAAGTTTTTAGAGAATTGTAACAGCTTGATCCGGGATATAAAACTAGGAAGAATTTTAATGTCTTTCAGCCATTTAAGATTTGAAAACAACAGCTTATTAATGAGCAGTGCCGGAATGCCTCCGATTTATTATCATCATAAAATAAATAACCGGACTGAAGAAATAATTATCCAGGGACTGCCCTTGGGCGCATTACAAAGTGCTTCTTATAAACTTGTCGAAAAACAATTGAATGCGGGCGATACTATTTTATTGCTGACCGATGGCTTGCCCGAACAAATGAACAGTCATAAAGTGATTTTTGATTATTCACGTGTGCTAAAATATTTTGACGAAATTGCTGATAACTCTCCGCAAGAAATCATTAACCGCCTCGTTGAAAAAGCTGATGATTGGATGAACGGACAGCAGCAGACCGATGATATAACTTTTGTTGTAATCAGAGCTCTATAGATTTAATTTTTAATGACCTTTATATTTTTTTATTTATTATACGAAAGACAATAAAATAATTTTATGAAAGATAATATCAGTCTTGAAATAAAGCTGCCGAAGGTTCAGGATATTGAGCTGGTTGCGATTGAAGCGCTTGAAAGAATGGGAAGGCATCTTGAAATTTCGGATGAGAAAATCGGTGAAGCTAAATTGCTTGTTACGGAAGCAATACTTAACGGATTTGAACATTCCGGCATTGATAATCCTTATGTAAGTGTCGAGTTCGTGATGACAAAAGGATTATTAACAATATTTGTAACGGATTATGGTCATGGCTTTAATCCTGAAGAGGTTGAAGAACCAGACATCACCAATAAAATCGGTGGTGATCATAAACGCGGCTGGGGATTAAAATTAATGAAATCTCTCTCAGATGGTTTAACAATTGAATCAAAGCCATCCGGAACAAAAATAACGATAACTAAAAATTTATCTTAACTGGGAAATTATAAATGAGCAGTGAATTTAATCTAATAACTGAAATTCGTAGCAATACTTTGGTAATGAAAACTGACGGCTACATCAACAACATAGCCGGAGAAAGAATTGCCAAAGAATTTACTGACAACTTTAGTGGTGGAATGAACAAGGTTGTTCTTGATCTTGAAAAATCAAAAGTCATCAACTCAATCGGAATTTCATATCTGCTTGAAATAATCGAAAAGCTGAACGACAGTAATGGCAAGCTGATATTCACAAACCTTGACCCAACAATAGAAAAAACTTTTTCTATAATGGGATTGTTTCAGTTTGCAGATAAGGCTGATTCAGTTGAGTCTGCACTAAAATAAAAACACCTTGGAACAGAATTCTCTCGTAGAAAAATTATCGCTTCAATCCGAATCCTTCCAGGAAGGTTTTGAGCTGCTTACGCGATCAAACAGCTTTGAAGAGCTAACGAAGAATTTCCGGCATATTCTGCGCGGCAACTTCATCACAACAAACATTCATTTATTTCATAAACCCACAAAAGATTCAGCCTGGGACAGAATAAAGTCTGATGGCAATACCAGCGATTCAGATCCCGCATTTCTTGATCAGAACTCTTCGGTAACTGTGAGATATTATGAGGGAGAGAAGTATAATGCCGCTGTTGTTCTTCCCCTTTTGGATAATTCATATTTAGGAATATTATTTGGCAGCAAGCTTGACAAATCCGGCTTTAACGATTTCGATAAAATAACTCTTCAAATACTTCTGCAGGTTTTTTCAAGCGCACATAAATCGTTTATCGATCAGAAGAATGAAAAGAAATTAATCTTCGAGCTGAATGAAAAAGTTCTTCAGTTAAATAATCTTATTGATACTGTAATTGAAATTTCCCGCTTCGATAAAAGAGATGTTTTATTCGAATTAGCACTCGAGAAGATTGCTCCTCTGACTAATGCCTCTTCTGCTCTGCTTCAAATAAAAAGTAAAGATAAAATTGAAAATTCTTACTCCTTCCCTCCCGGTACTAACATAAATAAAATTCTCGGTTCTGAATTCAAGTTAGAGTCCTCGTTCGATTTTAATAACTTATCGTACCGATTTACTCTGGCAGAAAAGGAAACCCGTAAAGGAGCAACTTCATTTAACGATTTAGATGAGATGCTTCTTCAGGCAGTAACCAGGCAAGTCAATGCTTCACTAGAGAATGAGTACCTGTTGAGTCAGTCTTTACAAAAAGAGAGAATCGAAAAAGAGCTTGCACTTGCGGCATCAATCCAGCAAAAAATTATTCCGGAAAATCTTCCTAAGATACCGGGCTATGAACTTGCCGGAATAAATATCCCGTCACGAGAAGTTGGCGGAGATTATTACGACTGCTTTGACCTTGGTGTGGGGAAATATGCATTGATAATGGCAGACGTTGCGGGAAAAGGTATTTCAGCAGCATTACTTGTCAGCACCCTGAATGCTGCGCTGCATTCTTATCTCGAATTTAATCTTCCCCTGATCGAACTTGCCGATAAGCTGAACAAGCTCATTTACAAAGCCTCACCTCCCGATAAGTACATTACATTTCTAATTGCCTTGTTGAATTCAGAGTCCGGTGAAATTGAAATTGTAAATGCGGGACATAACCCGGCTCTGCTGTTGAGAAAAGACGGAACGCTTGAACAGATTGAGGCGGGCGGAATTGGTCTCGGCATGCTCGATTTCGGAATTCCATATACCAGCACAAGCATAACTCTCAACGCAGTTGACAAATTATTTTTATACACAGATGGAATTCCCGAAGCAATGAATGAAAATGAAGAGGAATATTCTGATGAAAAGATGATTAATTTCTTTAAATTAAATTCTGCGCAACCACTTGATGACTTTATTAAAAATATAGTTGAAGATGTAAAAAGCCACGTTGGCAAAGCAGATCAAAGTGATGATATTACTTCGATGATATTGAAGAGGGTTTAAAAGTAGGGCGCGAAAACTTGTTCAATCAGAAATCGCTGAAGAATATTATAATCGTTCACTTCTCTACAAAAATTTGTTTGATCCGATTACAAAGCTCATCAGACCAAAAATGAAAAACGGAAATTGGATGGAACCATTCGATGAATTTGCTATAGATGGTTCAGGCGATTGGGCTTGGTCGGGCGGTCCTGGTTATGTTGAAGGAAATGCCTGGAACTATACCTGGTTTGTTCCGCATGATATTCCAGGATTGATAAATCTTTTTGGAGGAGAAAAGGAATTCGGCGAAAAACTCTATGAGTCATTCACTAGCAAACAATTTACAATCAATAATGAGCCTGATATTGCATATCCTTATCTTTTCAGATATGTGAAGGGAGAAAAACATAGAACAGACAATGAGTGAAAATTTTGGAACAGATCACCACGGCTTGCCTGGTAATGATGACTGCGGAACAATTTCTGCCCGGATCATTTTTTCCGCGATGGGATTTTATCCTGATTGCCCGGCAACAGATTACTACACTATTGGTTATCCATTATTTGATAAGATTATTATAAATCTGAATACTGATTATTATAAGGGCGATTCAGTAACAATTGAATAACGATCAAAAGTCATTAATCAAATCTATTTTAATGGAAGCGAAATTGAAAGCTATCGATTGCATCATAATCTGATCGAAGAAGGCGAAACTTTGTTATTTAAGTAAATTAATTCTCATAAAGAAAGTGGAAGAACAAAAATGAAGAAATCCATTCTTATCCTGTTTACATTAATTATATCCTGCACTCCGCAAAATAAAAAGCCCAATGGGATATACGAGGAAGCATTCCCAAACCTGACTTTTAAGTTTCCGGTTGATATTCAATCACCCAATGATGGCACGAACAGAATATTTGTGCTTTCACAACCGGGAGTGATTTATGTGTTCGATAATAATTCAGATACAAAAGAGAAAAAAATATTTCTGGATATCAGAGAAAAAGTTCTTTACGGTGGTGAGATGGGACTGTTAGGATTAGCTTTTCATCCCAATTATAAAGATAATGGTTTTTTCTATCTTGATTACACAACCAGGGGTCCGAGGAGAACTGTCATTTCAAGATTTCAGGTTTCCGGTGATGATCCATCAGTCGCTGATCCATCAAGCGAAGAAATTATTTTAGAAGTTGAGCAGCCATATGAGAATCATAATGGCGGGCAAATCAGTTTCGGACCAGACAGCTATCTTTATATTTCACTTGGAGATGGTGGATCGGGAGGGGATCCATTAAATGCGGGACAGGATTTAAAGAATTTGTTGGGCAAGTTGTTAAGAATTGATGTTGATAATAAAGCGGACGGGAAAAATTATTCTTTACCGGCTGACAATCCTTTCATAGGAAATTCCGGGGGCTATAAAGAAGAAATATATGCATATGGTTTACGAAATGTTTGGCGTTTCAGTTTCGATATTGAAAACAGGTTGTGGGCAGCAGATGTCGGACAAAACAAATGGGAAGAAATCAATTTAATTGAAAAAGGAAAAAACTATGGATGGCGGATTATGGAAGCAAAACATTGTTATGATCCTGAAACAAATTGTGATACTACCGGACTGGTTCTTCCAATCTGGGAATACGGACATAATAATTTGGGAGGATTTTCAATTACAGGAGGATTTGTTTATTCTGGGAAATCTGCATCGGGATTGAATAACAAATACATATATGCAGATTATGTTTCAGGGCGAATCTGGCAACTGGAATTTGTAAACAAATTAGTCAGCAACAAGCTTCTTATCGATACTGATTTAATGATTGCAACATTTGGAGTAGATCAAAATGATGAACTCTATTTTGCTGATTATAAAGACACCGGTAAAATTTATAGTTTTATTGCGAAATAGGTATATAATTTTAAAAAAATAAAGCCCAAAAATATTTCGTTTTCAGGGCTTTTTGTGCATCCTACCGGGCTCGAACCGGTGACCTGCTGATTAAGAGTCAGATGCTCTACCAACTGAGCTAAGGATGCGATGTAAAATTAAGGAAAAGTTGCAAGGGTTGAAAGACTTTAAGGGATTATGATTTATGGTTAGATGCTCTACTAATCCGATTCGACAAAGTCGAATCGGGACCTCGTTTCATAAAGTGAAACGGGCTGAGCTAAGGATGCTTTTCAAAATCACTAAAAATTTTCTAAGGTGTAAAAGATAATCTGGCAGGAAACTGATCTTTCCCTGCTAAAATTTGTGGAGATTTTAGGGCTGTGAGTCTATTTCTTTTTCGTATCGGGCGGATTACTAAGTTTCTCAAGAAAGGTGTTATATACGCTCATTATTTCATCCTTCAAAAAATCTGATTGCATTTCATACTCTGTATATTTTTCAAAAAACCTGTGCGATAGTTTTGAAAATAGAATTTGAGTAAGTAATGCTGCTGTTTGCTCTTTTGATTGTTCCATTATTAACCTCAGTCGATTAAAGTTATTAAAAAAACTATTATAAAAATGTTTTAAAAGCGCTACCTACAACAACGTCTATAACACCATTAGTTATTTTACTGACTTTTATCTTGGACAAGCCGAGTTGTTTCAATGCTTCCATTTCGGCAAGATCCTTTTTGCCTTTCAGCAGAAATTCAAAATCCTTTTTACTCAGAGCTCCGCTTACGAGACCTTCTGTCCATCGTTCGAGGTCCTTCTTTGTTTTTTTAACAAATTCATTCCCGTCCTTCAACAGTTCATCTTTATATTCATCTAGGTTCTCTTTAGCAAATTCCAGCAAGTCATTTTTTATGGTTGATAGAAAATCGTTAAATGTTGGCATTTGAATTCCCTTTATTTTAATTCTGATGGACTTATTTTTCCGCTCTCGAGTCCAATTATAGTATCGAAAGCATCGCTAACAAGCAGTTGAGCTTCAGAGACAAACATCTCCGAGAGGGTTTCTTCTTCTTCCCATCGCTTAAGGAAGCCGCCGAGTAAATTACGATCTTCATCAATTAAAATTTCCCATTGATTCGCTGAAATTTCATTATTGGGTCTGCCCTTTGCAAATTCATAGGCTTTACTCAATTCTGTTTCAAGAAAAGCCACATCCTCTTCGTAATCACTATACGGCATTGTTGCAAATAACATAAGATTCAACGACTCAATCTTAAGATCAACGGCTTGTTTATATGCTTCAGGACTGTAAACAGACACAGATGAGCAAGCATTGAATAGCAGGCCTATTATAACAAAAAAAGGAAATACCAGGATCGGATTTACTTTGTTGATTTTCGTGTGCATGTAACCTCCCAAATTTAAAAAACTACTATACCATTATTTTTGCAAGAATTTTGTACTCAACTTTTAAAGTGAGTTTGTATACTAAGAGTTAGTTTTTCCGATTCTGTGGTGTAACTTCCTGAATTAATCCGAAATTATCAACCGTCAAAAATTTTTTCTGGCCATTGATTAAGGATAAATTTACACAATGTTTTTACACAAAATTCAGTTATGAACAAAAGAAATGAACTAAAAATTTACGGTGACAGTCTGGCGCCCATTTTTATAATAGTTGCCGCATCATTATGGGCATTGGACGGTATTGTTCTTCGACCCATTTTATATAATCTGCCCGTCTCGCTTGTTGTATTTGTAGAAAGCTTAATAGTATTCGTTCTAATCACCCCCTTTATGATAAGCAGATTCCATGTTCTCAAAAAACTCACTTATAAAGATTGGCTTGCCTTTTTTGCTGTCGCCCTTTTAGGAGGAGCTATCGGAACTATGGCAATCACTAAAGCACTTTTTTATGTTAACTATGTTAATCTCTCAATTGTAATCTTAATTCAAAAACTGCAACCCGTGTTTGCTCTTTCTCTCGCTGCAATATTTTTGAAAGAGAAACTTCCTCCTAAATTTTTCACATACGCAGTGACTGCAATAATCGGGACTTATATAATGACCTTTGGTCTGAGCTTTCCCCCACTAGACCAAACCGACAAAACGGTTCTGGCTGCTGTCTTTGCATTGCTTGCTGCAATTAGTTTCGGATCGTCAACTGTGATTAGTAAAAGAGCACTTAGAAACGTAAGTTTTGAAATGGGTACATATTTGAGATTTTCACTTTCTACTGTCGTAATGCTGACAATTTCTCTCGCCTCCGGTAGTATCTTAAGTGTTAATGAGATTTCAACTATCCAGCTTTTGATTTTCTTTTTAATTGCATTCACAACTGGCGGGGCAGCAATCTTTCTTTACTATTACGGGTTAAAAAGGATAACTGCATCTGTAGCAGCAATTTGTGAGCTCGCATTTCCATTAACTGCAATAGTTCTTGAGTATATATTGCGAAGAAACATTTTAAACCCGGTTCAATGGACTGGAGTTGTCATTTTGTTTTTCAGTATTCTTATGGTTACAAGAATCAGGAGTGGAAATTCAAAATAATAGATTTTTTATTCCCCTGTAAATGGCGTTCCCTTTCCGGACTCACAATAGAGTTTTAAGCTTCTTAAATAATACCCCCAATGATAATTACAGGAAGCAAAGAAATCACTTTCTTCTTTCCAGTTTGCATGTGAAAATCTAAGAATACAATCAGTTTTTCTATCTTCAATTTCGAAGATTAATTTTGTGCCAATCCACTCCTTATCACCAACCCCGCAAAGCCACTCAACCTTTTTATTAATTTGAAGGTCTGATACTCTCATTTCATTATGATATCTTTCTCCAAAATCAAGGATGTTTTTATCATTTATTTTGTTGCCAATGATAGTCTGTGTGGTCCACCAACCAGCAACACCTTCTTTTGTTGTTAATGCTTTATATATTTTTTCCGGAGAGGATCGGACAATTAAGTAATGTTTTATTGCAGGCATATGTTTTTAAGGAAATCTAATTGTCATTGCAATCCCTTTATAACTTTCTCAGGATTTGGGAGAAGCAGTATTATTTTAAGATTGCTTCGATCGCTTCCGCTCTCTCGCAATGACAATCGTTTAAATATGTTTATCCTTCGGATTCCTTCTTACTCCAGGGTGGGGTTACACCATTCATTCTTGCATAAGCAATTCCTTGTCCAAGATGCTCGTGACAATGAGCAATCCCCGTAACTAAAAAATTCCTCAGTGAAAATTTCCAACCGAAGAATTCAATTTCTTTGTTGTCCAGGTCATCCTGCGAAAAGTTCTTTGCTGTTTCTCTAAGAACATCGAACGATCTTTTCATAATTGCTATAATTTCTGTCTTGTCCGTAGTTTGTGTGTCCCACTCATTTATTTTTGAGGGATCTGGAACATAGCCAATATCTTCAGGAACTTTACCGCCTGACATGGTTACAAAACCATAATTGCCAAAAGCCACATGAAGATAAATCTGGCCAACCGATCGTACACCTTCACCCGGACTCCAGCCGTACGAATCTTCGGGCATCGCCTCGGCAAGCTGGGTTAGCTGGCCTTCAACATAATCCATCTGGCCAACAAATTCTTTAACAAATGCTGGCTCATCCGAAGGATTTGAAGCCGGAACAAAGCCAAGTGTTAAGACCAGAATGAAAAAAGAGATGAGGGGAAAAAGAAATTTTTTAAAATATGGCATAGTACCTCCTTATTGTTAATTGAAAAAATTTTACTCCCGGGGAAAGTTATCTATACTTTTACGAAAGGTATATATGAATATATTGAAATTACCCCTAAATCAACAAGCAAATTTTCTGAGGAAAACTACCTAAATTGCACACCAAAATTTTCAGAAAGGACTATCTGTGGAAAAAACAAATGTGCTCACTCAGATTAAAACCGGATTTCAACCATCTTTCTGGGTTGCAAATGGTATGGAGCTTTTTGAAAGGCTTGCATATTACGGGCAGGCTACCATACTCAGCGTTTTCCTCAGAGACCATCTTAAGTTCAACGAAGTTGAAGCCGGGCAGCTTTCTTCTATCTTCGGCGGATTAATTTATTTCTTGCCAATCTTCGCTGGTGCACTCGCAGATAAATTTGGTTTCAAGAAAGCATTTACCTTTGCATTTTTTGTTTTGGCAATGGGTTACTTCCTTATCGGTTCAACGGGAATGGCTGGCTTCACCGGTTATTACTCTGAAACAAATCTTTTTCTGGTTCTTAGTTTTATTTTGATCTTCACCGCAATTGGCGGTTCGTTCATAAAACCAAGCGTGCTTGGAACAGTTGCATTAACCACTGCAAAGGAAACCAAGTCTCTTGGATATGCAATTTATTACTGGCTTGTTAATATGGGTGCAGCAATCGGTCCTTTTCTTGCTTACCTTGTAAGAGATTCATTCGGGATTGAGTTTGTGTATCTTGTCTCCGCTATAAGTTGCGGACTTATGTTTTTAGTAACCATGATTTTCTTTAAAGAGCCGCAAGCAAAACTTGAAGAGCAAAGAGAAAGTCTCGCCCAGGTAATTAAAAATCTCTGGACGGTTGTGAAGAACATTAAGTTTATGATTTTCCTCATGATTTTTTCTCTTTATTGGATTGTATTCTGGGAATTTTTCATTGTCATTCCTTTTTACATTTCTGATTACATTGGTCCTGATGCGCCGATTGAATTAATTCTTTCGGTTGGTGCCTGGACAATTATTCTTTTACAAATTCCAATCAACAGGTTAACCAAAAACATTCCTACCCCAACGGCAATTATGATTGGGTTTGTATTCGCAGCACTAAGCTGGTTTTTGCTTTACTTTGCAGCTGCCGCCGGAATTACTGTCGGGCTTGGATTAATCCTTGCAACTATTTTTATCTTTTCCGTTGGCGAACAAACTCAGGCGCCTCGATTTTACGAATATCTCGCTGACCTCGCTCCAAAAGGACAGGCTGCATTATTCCAGGGATTTGCTTTTCTTCCAATCGCTATTGCATGGACCCTAGGAGGTACTTTCGGCGGTTGGATTTATCATACTTATGGTAGAAAAGAAGTTGGGCAACCAGAAATGGTGTTTCTAATTATCGGTGTCGTGGGAATTATAGCAGCCATTATGATGCTTATCTACAATGCTTATATGAAAAGGACTAAATAGGTTTTATTAAAAGGATTGCCCCTATGCCAGGAAACTCAATGCTTAAGCCTCTTCAAGTGGGTTTTTCTTATTGAATCCTTTTCCCTTTTCAGCTATCAAATCCTTTAAAATCAATTAATTTAATCGATATGACAACAGGACAAATATTTTTATACGCACTAATTGCTTTAGTAGTAATCTACATCGTCAGAAAATTCTTTCTGATCAGATCAATAAAGCATTATTCTGCCCAGGAAGCATCACAAAAAGTTAAAAAAGAACGAAACGTTGTTTTTCTCGATGTTAGAACCGATACCGAAAGGAAACAGGGTTCGATAAGAGGTTCTTATCACGTTCCCATAACATCAATAGCTTCAAGTGAAAATGAGTTGAAAAAATTTAAAGACGCAGAGATTATCTGTTACTGCCGCACAGGCAACAGAAGTTTAAATGCTGCTGCCAAACTTAAGCGACTTGGATTTAATGTGGCCAACTTGAGAGGTGGTATTTTAAGATGGAATGCAGCAGGATTAAAATGAGCTGGAAAAGACTGAAAATATTCCTGCCGGTTATTCTTGGTACTGTTGGTGGCTACCTGTACTATACATTTATCGGCTGCAACGGAAGTTGTGCAATAACAAGCAGTCCGGTTAACAGCACATTATACGGTTCCTTAATAGGTTTGGTTCTTACTGACTGGAAACAAATAAAATCAATTTTTATAAGAAAGGAAAAAGAGCAATGAAAAAAAACATGGGTTCAATGGACAGGGGGGTAAGAATCATTCTTGCGCTTATCGTCGCAATACTTTACTTCACTAATCAGATAACAGGTGTAGCAGCAATAGTGCTGGGTATTTTTGCAATAGTCTTTTTGCTAACAAGCTTTATGAGCTTTTGTCCGCTTTATGCACCTTTTAAAATTTCAACAATGAAAAAATCAGAACAGAAGTGATTTTAATTTTTATGAACAGGAAGGAATAGAAAATGCAATACGGGTTTTCAAAAACAGTTGATATGTCTTATGAGCAGGCAATTGAAAAGGTTACTGCTGAGTTAAAAAAAGAAGGATTTGGTATTTTAACCTCAATTGATGTAAAAGAAACATTGAAGCAGAAGATTAATGTTGATTTTAAGAAGTATGCGATACTCGGCGCCTGCAATCCACCAATAGCACACAGAGCTTTACAGGAAGAAGAAGATTTGGGTTTATTACTTCCCTGCAATGTTGTTGTATATGAAAAGGATAACAAAACCCGAGTTTCAATTTTTGATCCGATGGTGATGACATGGATATTGGAAAACGATAATATGAAACCGATTGCAACCGAGGTTCAGGAAAAGCTGCAAAGAGTTTTAAAGGCAATTTAATTCAATAAAGAAAAAAGGAAATAAAAATAATGGCAGAGCATTTAACAAAACAAACATTTTTAGAGAAGGTGTTTAATTACGAAAAAAACCAGGACTGGAAGTTCGAAGGTGAGCTCCCGGCAGTAGTTGACTTCTGGGCTCCATGGTGCGGTCCATGTAAAATGGTTGGACCCATCGTTGATGAACTTTCGACTGAATACAAAGGGAAGGTTAATTTTTATAAAGTAAACACCGATGAAGAACAGGAGCTCGGAGCAGTTTTCGGAATAAGAAGTATTCCATCGCTTTTATTCATCCCGAAAGAAGGGCAGCCGAAATTAGCTGTTGGTGCTCTCCCGAAAGAATCGTTCAAGACTGCGATTGAAAAAGAGCTTTTCGTAAACGAACCAAACAATAATTAATTACATGGCTGTCGCGGTAATAACTCTACTGTGACAGCTGTAACTTAACCCAAAATTGAAAACTCACACCTTTTCAAAGAATAGATCAAGCAGTCTGCCGAGTCCTGAAGCGCTTGAAAAAGATTTCAAAGGTGGTTCATCTAAATATACTTCTCTGATTTGATTCACTGTCTGCGTTTCGATAGACTTTATCCGTCCGGTTTTCTCACAGCACAGAATAAAAATAGCTGTCTTTAGGGTAATTGCTTTTACTCTTACCGTGCGGGGCGAATACCTGCCCGGATGAATGTGAATATATCTTTCAGCATTTTCCCCAAGCCGAAGTGTCCAGACTGATTTATCAGACAGTGTAAGTAACTGATAATCGATTCCTTTCTCAGTTAACCAGTTCTTATACCGATCTGGCAAAAATACCTTTTTCTGTTTTAGAGAATTAATAATCTGTTCAGAAATCTCTGATGGAGAATAATAACCATAATAAAGGTCCATCCGGGATTCGCCCACTTTAAGTAATAAAATTTTAAGCTTGTCAATGTCCCGGATACTTTTAACCGATTCAATTTGTTTTTTTATGAACCCTTTGTGATGTTTCCAGCAATTCAGGTTTATAGGTGGGTTAATTTTACAGTTCTCTTCCACAATAATTTAAATTACAATTTTTATTGCGGGATGCTTTGATAAATTTTGAAATATTAGATCCCGTACAATTTCTGAAGGAACGATTACCGAGATATTCAGACTGAAGTATTTTTCATTAGTGCTTACATTTGAGGGGGAGACTTCATACTCTAAGCTCTTGATACTCTCTCCAACAGCAGCTAGCATTTCATCAACGTCCGATCCAATTATTTTATAACTCCACTTAGTTGGATATTCTATTTCGGGTTTTCTGCCATCAAAAGTCATACTTTTCAATACTGCTTTATTTTCACTTTAATTAGGTGCCGGAATTTAAAAAATGAGTTCCTGTATTTAAAGCGCATAATTTTAATAGGGCTAGTCTTTATTAACAATAAAAACGCCCACTGTAATAAGTATTCCGCTTAGAATCATCATCAAAGTGATTTCTTCTTTGAGAAAAAACCAGGAAGCAATGACTGTAACAAAGGGTTCAAAGTAAAGGAATGCCCCAACTTTTGCTGATTCCATATCACGTAGCGCTTGTGCCCATATTACATAAGCTATCCCGGAACAAAAAAGACCTAAAAAGAGAATTGAAATCCATCCTGTTAAAGAAAGATTAATAACAGAGTTAAAAGTTTCTGAATTCAGGTTGAAGGGAATAATAATAATTGCCATCATAAGGAAAAGATAAAGAATAGTCATAAGCGGGGAGTAAGAAAGAGATATTTTTTTGTTCACCATTGAATAAACTCCCCAGGTAAAAGCGCTTCCCAGCACCAGCAAGTCCCCTTTGTTTTTTATTAAATCTATGTTTAAAATATTTCCTTTGCCAATAAGCAGCAGCAATCCGCACATCGCAATTAATATCCCTGCTAGTTGAAGGAGGGTCACTTTTTCTTTATAGAAAATCAGACCCAAAACTGTCATAAATATTGGTGCTGTCCCAATAATCCAACCGGTATTAGATGCGGTTGTGTACTGTAAACCCGTAACCTGGATCCAAAGATGAAATGATGCTATTAGTGCAAGAATAAAGATCCAGCCTTGACTTTTAAGGTTAACTGAAAAACTTCTTTTTGAAGATAGTGCTATGATCGTAAGAAGAATTGAGGCTAAAATCAATCGAAGAATGATTATGGTGACGGGCTTAATTTCATGCAACACAGTTTTTGTTGCAACGAACGAGGTTCCCCAAAAAATTATTGCAAGAAGAATAAGCAGATAACGATACGCTTTAGAGCTTGTCAAGTTATTCTACTTGGATCTTTCGGTCTTCTTTGCAGAAGAATATTTCTCAAGATCATAATTGATCAGCTTGTTTGGCATACCAACTTTTACAATTTCGACATTTGCGTCATCAAAAAATTTGGTGGCAAGTGTATCATGGTAATCTGAAAAAACAACAACTCTTTTAATGCCCGCAGCTATAAGTGCTTTCGCACAGGTTGTGCAGGGCATATTTGTAACATACGCCATTGCGCCTTTAATATTTACACCATGGGTGGTTGCCTGAACAAGGGCATTAATTTCGGCATGATTTGTTCGAACACAGTGATTATCAACAATCAGGCAGCCAACATCATCACAATGCGGTTGTCCGGGTAATGAGCCATTATAACCGGTAGCAAGCACAAATCTATCTTTAACCAAAACACATCCACAGTGCATTCGCGGACAGGTTGCTCTCTCGGAGGCAAGCATTGCAAGCTTTAAAAAATATTCATCCCACGATGGTCTTCCATTTGAACTCATAATAATAAAATTCTGCTGAAGTTATTAGAAAAGTCATTTTGCTGCTCGAAAGTTAAAGGATTTTTAGCGCTTTACAAGCGTAACGAGGTAAGTATTATCTAAAAGTATAATAATACACTAAAGGATAGATGCCAAAAGAATGTTTTACTAAATGTTGAACGCAATTTTCGGCTTCTGTTCAGTGTGCAAGTTTGTGACTAATTAGCAACTCTCTCATATATAACCTTACAGCATCTTTAGTAGAAGTCTTAAAGGTTATAAAAACATCCATGCCTTCTTTTTTGAAAATGTCCAGGTTGCTTCGATCCATTCCTCTGGATATTATGGCTGAGCAGTCATTCAACAAAGAATGAATGCTTTTTGAGATAACAACTTTTTCACTACTGGCTTTTCTGCTTTCCCGATACTCAGAGTTAATAATGTCGGATTCATCAACATCATAAACAACATATCCCCTGGTTGGAATGAATGGTGACTTTATTGTTACCCCATCGTTTGATTCGATGGCGACTTTCATCTTACGTTCCCTCCTGATTTATAAAGTTGCGACCTAACGGAAGTTTTTCTCCTTAAAATGTATATGATCTTCTAAGTTTAGGCCTTGATTTTTTAGCAAACCTTTTGTGCCTGGTTGCTTTGTATATTTTTTCGCTTTTACATAGTGGACATTTTTCGGGGATCTTTTCACCCTTTTTTATTTCCCAATAATATCCACATCCTTCACATTGAAACTTAATTGTATTCATTTGCACCTCTGTAACAAATAAAAAATTTCACAATTAGTGTATAAGAACCCACTAAGGAAAAGAACAATGAGCAGCGATGAGTAGGTAGTAAAACAATTCTGTGTCTAACTCAGAAATAATATAACATTTTAAAATTAATTGTCAATAGCAATATTAGCGAACGGTGCTATTTTATGTTGGCAACTCTGTGATTAGTATAATCGATTTGGGTCAGCGGAAATGAAGGAATTAAATCATTTCCGAAAGCAATTCCTGGCGGGGATTAGCTATTACAACTTTGTTTACTAAAAGACCTTTTTCTGATACTATTCTGGCACCGGCTTCAACAGAACTTGTAACTGCAGCCACATCCCCGGTAACGCTGAAAAAAGCTTTTCCTCCAAGAGCCATTGCTAATCGTAACTCTACAAGCTGAACTTTAGCTGCCTTAACTGCCGCATCAGCTGCTTCAATCAGCGAAGCGACTGAATATGATTCTACTATTCCAAGTGATTCCAGCATTTGAACATTATTGTGACCCGCAATTGCCGGAAATATGGTCTGATGAACATTTGGAATTACAAAATGATCTATCACACCAAAACCAACAGTTTTGATTGCATTATCAACTGCAGAAGTTACTGCGGCAACATCTCCTGCAATTAGTGTCATATATTTTCCCGAACAGATAGTTCTTGAAACCATTAATTCTACTTCTGAAGTTTTCAGCATCAAATCTGCAGCCTGAATACCTGAGGCAATGCTTCCCATTTCAATTAGTCCAATTGAATTTTTAGTAATCATTTAAACTCCTTTTAAGATTCTATAGAAATACTTTCAGCAGTTACTTCTTTAACTTTTCCGCTTATCGATGCGTGAATGTTTGCGCCTAACTCGCTATCGGGTATTTTACCGATCAGTTGTCCTTCATCAACCACCTCACCTTTTTTAACAATTGCCTTTGCCGGTTTCCCGATATGTTGTTGAAGAGGAATCCTGACTTTTCCAACCGTTATCTTTTCAGAATTGAAAGGTGCTTCAACATCATAATCTTGTAGCCTTAGTTTCATAATTAATTGCTTAAGTGGAACGAGTCTTCCTTCTTTAATCGGATGAACTTTAACCGGCTTTTGTTGTATGAATTTTATTCCGGCCTCGCGCATTTCTATTTTTGCTTTGTCACAAGCTTCTTTCGGATAGAGATCCTCGGGACAAGCGTACAATGTACACAATCCGCAGGAACAGCACAGATCAGCCATTTGATTCCAAACTGCAGCACCGGTTTTTGTAAATCCCAGTGAGCGCATAACTTTGTGAGGTTCCACCTGGTAGCCAAGCAAATAACGCGGGCAAAATTCTGTGCAATAACTGCATTGGTCACAGGCTGATTTGCCGATGCGGTGCCAATTTTCTTCGGGCTGATTTTTTCTTTTAATTAAATAGTGCTCCCTTGGAAGAACAATTATTCCTGCTGTTGTTTTTGTAACAACCTCATTCAAATCAAAAGTCAGATGACCCATCATTACGCCGCCGACAAAAATTCCAAAATCTTTAATCTTTGTTCCTCCGGCAAATTCAATTACGTCTTTAAAGCTTGTTCCGACCGGAATAAAAAAAGAAGATGGCTTTTTAACTGCACCAGCAACACAGATAAATTTTTTGGTAACAGGAATATCATTGTCAGCAAGCGCTATGTTGTAAAGTGTTTCTACGTTGTTAACAACGCACCCGATGTCAAGAGGAATTCCTGCGGGTGGAATCAATCGTCCAGTTGCTTCATAAACCAATTCAAATTCATCGCCGGAAGGATAAAAATCTCCGAGCTTTGTTAATTCTGATTTTCCATCCAGGTATTTGCTGATTGCAGAAATAGCTTTTACATTTTTTTCTTTTATCCCGAAGAAACCTTTCTTCGCTTTTGTGCTTTCAATTAAAAGCTCTAACCCTTTGGTTATTTCTTTTGGAAAGTAAAGCATCAATTCGTAGTCTTTATGAATAAGTGGTTCACATTCAGCACCGTTGGCGAGTACAAACTCAACTTTAGATTTGGCTTTAACGTGTGCTGGAAAACCGGCACCACCTGCACCAACTACTCCCGCATTAAATATTTTATCCAGAAGAAGCATTTAAAACTATATCCTGCCAATGAATTAATTAAAGTTAGACAATTGCCCATAATTAAGAATTTTTAATAACTATATTCTTCAAAGTTTCAATCCACATCGGATGATCATTCAGACTTTCTACCAGCTGAACTCTTTTGCCGCCATGTTCCTCAAATAATTTTTGATATTCTATTCCAATCTCTATCAAAGTTTCAAGGCAATCGGCTACAAACGCGGGACTAAAAACCAACAATCGTTTCGTACCTTTTTTTGCCTGTTCAATAATAACTTTATCAGCAAAGGGCTCCAGCCATTTTTTATCCAGCCTTGATTGAAAGCAGACTGTATATTTCTCTGATTGTAATTTAAGCTTCTCTGCAATTAATCTTGTTGTAGCATAACAGGTTGCTTTGTAACAAAAGCGATTTGTATCGTTTATTTCAGTTTCGCAGTTGTGTTCTTCGCAAAGTGTCCCATCTTTATAAACTTTATCAACCTGTCTCACCGGCAATCCGTGATAACTGAAAAGTACGTGATCATATTCATCAAGATTATATTGTTTTGCTCGTTCAACTATTGTATTTATAAAACTTTCATCATCATAATACTGGCTGATAAATTTTATTTCCGGAATTACCCACCACTTACTCATTATCTTCATCGCTTTATCAATTATGGACCCGGTTGTTGCAGAAGCATATTGAGGGAAAAGAGGTATAATAATAATTTTCTCTAAGTTCTTTTTATAAAGATTTTCAAACACATCATCCATTGATGGGTTCTTATATCTCATCGCAAGCTGCACATCAAAATTATCTCCAAGCGCTTTCTGTAATTTTTCCTGAACAGATTTGCCATAATAAAGAATCGGCGATCCGTCAACTCCATCAGGCAATCCATTTTTTACCCAGAGTTCTTTGTAAATCTTTGCTGACTTTGGTGCACGAAAAGGAACTATAATTAAATTCACAAGAAAGAATCTGACCAGAGCAGGAATGTCTATAACCCTCGGATCATTAAGAAATTCGAAAAGATATTTTCTTACATCCTTTACAGAAGGACTATCGGGTGTGCCTAAGTTTACAAGTACAACGGTTGTCTTCTTCATATTTCTTTCGAAATTATAACATTTATATCAACATAAGTTTTAGTTGGAACGTTCAAATTTAGCTAATTTAATTTTAACTTCATTTCTAATTAGTTTTGGTTTAATAAACCGCGGAGACTTTATGAAACTTTCCCTTAAAATCTTTTTAATTCTGATATTAGTATCAGTAATTAAATTAGAAGCACAAACCCAGCCTTATGTTATCCTTATCAGCTTCGATGGGTTTAGATGGGACTATGTTGATCGCGGCATCACTCCTAATTTTGATTTCATAAAAGAGAACGGGGTTTCTGCAACTTCACTTAGACCTAGCTTTCCTTCGAAAACATTTCCAAACCACTGGTCAATAATTACAGGAATGTATCCCGAACATCACGGAATTATTTCGAACAATTTCAAAGACTACTTTGCTGGCAGATATTTTAGAATTGGCGATACGACTGAAACCCGCGATCCTCGATGGTACAAGGGCGAAGCGCTCTGGGAAACCGCTGAAAGGCAGGGAATAATTACAGCTAGTTACTACTGGGTCGGTTCTGATGTCACCGACCAATTCAGACGACCTACGTATTACTATAAATATGAACATGCGAAACCTTACAAAAAACGCGTTGATGGTGTAATTGATTGGCTGCAGCTTCCATATGAAGTACGTCCGCACTTTATTAGTTCTTACTTTGATGCAACGGATGGGGCTGGGCATAATTATGGTCCAAATTCTCCTGAAGTTAATCAGGCAATTGTTCGGCTTGATAGTATCCTTGGTTACTTCTTTCAAAAATTGAAAGAAATAGATTTGTTTGACAGCACAAACATTATCGTAGTTTCAGATCATGGGATGACAGAGATAAGTGTAGATCGAACCATTAATATTGAACAAATGCTGGATGGTTTTGAATATGAGTTGTGTGATAACGGACCCTTTATGTTGATCGAGCCGGCAAAGGAAGACCTTGAAAACATTTATAAAAAACTAAAAGAAAACGAAAACCACTTCAAGGTTTATAAAAGAGAAGATGTCCCGGAATACTATCACTATTCCGATAGCCCTCTAATAAGTAAGATTGTAATTATTGCAGAAAATGGCTGGGGTGTAGAGACCAATAAATCTATTGAGAATTTGAAAAAATACGAAACTAAAGGAAATCACGGCTATGACAATTACTGGATGGATATGAATGGAATATTTTACGCAATAGGTCCAAACTTTAAATCAAATTACAAAGTGGGCACCATAGATAACATAGACATATATCCTTTGCTCTGCAAGATTTTTAAGGTTGTGCCCAATCACTTTATGGATGGAAATATTGACAGGATTAGTCACACACTAAAATAAAAATTTATAGACACTTAAGAAGCCTTTAGGATTAGAATGGGACACACGCCTTCAACTCAGATAAAACAAGTCTTTAGCTCTTTGAGCCTACAAATATCTTTATGAATATATTTACTACTTGTACTATTGTTTTGATTTTGTAAACCGCTCAACCATTTGATTAAATCACAATTGACAACTAATGTTAATGCTTAAATTTTGTGTGTTAGAATTACATCGGTTGTATTCATTTCACCTCAATCAGTGTATACACTTTTAGAATATCTATGAAATAATTTTTCTTGTTTTCCTTTAGTCAAACAATGGGGCCATTTATCAGTTAAACTACTTTTGGCATTCGT
>JBATIA010000255.1:0-2128 GCA_049667415.1 Ignavibacteriaceae bacterium | reverse complement strand
TGGCTGCGGTTCTGGCAAAAGGTACGACCTTAATAAATAATGCCGCAATAGAACCCGAAATTACGCAGCTGGCAGATTACTTAGTGAAAATGGGCTCGCATATTAATGGAATTGGAACCAATAAACTTGAGATTCAGGGTGTTGAGGAATTGAAACCAGCAGAATTGACAACTATACCTGACAGAATTGAATCGGGAACACTTCTTATTGCCGCTGCTATGACTAAAGGAAAAATAAAATTAATTGACACTTCACCTGAACATTTGGATGCTGTGCTGCTTAAACTTGAAGACTGTGGTTGTAACATTCTTAGAGAAAAAAATGAAATTAGTATCGATGCACGAAACATTAATTTGAAACCTGTATCCATCACAACATCAATTTATCCCGGATTTCCGACTGATATGCAGGCTCAATGGACAGCTCTTATGTCACTTGTCAATGGAGTATCTACTGTAACTGATTCAATTTATTTTGATAGGTTTAAGCACGTACCCGAGCTGAACCGTCTCGGAGCAAAGATTGAAATTGATAGAAATACTGCTGTTGTCACCGGAGTAAAAAAATTAAAGGGTGCAAAAGTTATGTCAACAGATCTTAGAGCTAGTGCCAGCCTTGTGTTGGCAGGATTAGCGGCTGAAGGTACAACTGAGGTATTAAGAGTCTATCATCTCGATAGGGGTTATCAGCGGATTGAAGAAAAATTAAAATCTCTTGGAGCAGATATTCAAAGAGTTGAGAGTAAGGAATATTAATTAATTGATATGGCTAATATTTTAAAAAAAAATAATTACCTGATCGTTTACTTAATCATAATTGGAGTTATTAATCTTTATCTTCAAACTCTACCTTTAACAAATGTATTCGGATATGAATTCTCGGCCATAAATGCGCTATTATTATCTTTCTTATCCGGGCTATTCAGTATTTCTTACTTAAAATCTCTTGTTAAAGAAAATCAAAAGTTTAATGTAGAAAATTTTATATCGGCATTAAGATGGATGATTTTTCTACCTTTTGCAATTTCAGTTATCAACTCAATTATATTCGGATTTTGCTCTTTTACAGATGGACTGCTCTTTTACTTAGTAATTACTTTCCCTTCGGTTATAATTGGAAGTGCTATAGGTTCCGCCGTTTTTGTTTTGATTAAAAAGTTAAAAGTTATTTCTTATGTAATCTTATATCTTTTGATTTTATTGATTCCAATTCTTGAGATCTATTTTAATCCACAGATCTATCTTTACAATCCGCTGTTTGCGTACTTCCCCGGAACGATTTATGACGAAGGATTGAGCGTTGATCTCAAATTAACTCTATACAGATTTTATAATCTGATATTTTTCCTGAGCATACTTGTTTATTTAATTAAATATCAATTTAAAAGCTCATCAATAATAAGGCGCAAATCCTTTTTGTTTCTGTCAATCGGAATAGCTGCAATATTTTACTTTTTTCTTTCACCTGTATTTGGATTTACTACCACAGAATCAAGATTGAATAATGAACTTTCTTATCAAGTCGAGTCAAAACACTTTATAATTCAAGCTGACAGGCGAATTGAAAAAGAAGTTATCCAACAAGTTGTTTTGAACCAGGAATATTACTATTCGCAGCTCAGCAATTATTTTGCAGAAGTGCCTGCAACAAAAATAAACTCATTTATTTTTTTCGATAGTGAACAGAAGAAAAAACTTTTTGGATCAGGTGCAGCAGATGTGGCTAAGCCATGGTTAAATAGTATTTATGTATCGCTCGATAGCTGGGAATCAACATTAAAGCACGAGATTGCTCATTGTTTTACTGCTGGTTTTGGAACAGGTGTCTTTAAGCTCGCTGCAGGTTTTAATCCTGCTTTGATTGAGGGTGTTGCAGAAGCTGCAGATGGGTTTTATGATGAAAACAGTATTCATTATTTAGCTGCCTTGGCTTATAAAAACGAATACAGAATTAACTTAAATTCTCTATTTAATTACTTCAGTTTTTTCGGAAGCGTTTCAAGTTTATCTTACATTTATTCCGGTTCTTTTATTGATTTCCTGACAAGTGAATATGGAATTGATAAGGTTAAAAACTTTTATCAAACGAATGATTTTAATTTATCTCTTGAAACTGATCTGGATGTAGC
>JBATIA010000254.1:0-3493 GCA_049667415.1 Ignavibacteriaceae bacterium | reverse complement strand
ATTTTGTTTTGTTCGTCCATATAACCCTTGGAAACTATTTTCGTTTTTCTGGTTTCCAAAATAATAAATGGAAACTTACTTGTCAAGTATTAGTTTCCATGTGTGCATTTAATCACTAAAAAAGAATATTGTTAATAAAGATGGGATTAGTTAAAATTCGCATTAAAAAAGAGGAAACTATGAAAGCGCTATTCATTCTCGCAATAATTCTGGCAGTTCAATTTGGCTTATATGCTCAGAGTAAAACAGACAGCGATATCGATTTGGCTTATCAGAATGCTAAAAAGGGAATTTATTGGGCGTTATCCAACATCCCTGGTAAGAAAGCATCTTTAGATAATGATCTTATAGGCGAAGACAGATTATATGCTTCCGTTAAAATCAGTAAAGAAGTAAACGGAGTAAAAGTTAGTTCGAAGGGTTATTACCAAACAAATGAAGTTGACATCACAATTTATAAATCCTATGAAAGTCTGAAGAGTGAAGGATATAATGTTCCAAGCAGTGGCTGGGGAGAGGATTGAGGATAATTAATTCTTATTAAACTTTATTTCTAATTCTTCAGCAAACGATAAAGCAAGCGCTTCAACATCTTCTTCGTTACCAAGCAGATCCTGAAGAGTGAATTTACTTAGCACACCATCAAGAACATTCTGAACGGTTTTCCAAACCGAACGAATGCTGCAATCAATAGAGTTTGTGCAAATGTTTTCCACACCAGCATGCAGGCTGCAGAAATCTTGTTCATAAAGTTTTCCGCCTAGTGCAGTAAGTACATCACTAATTAGAATTTTGTCTGCAGACTGGTTTAACTTGTAACCACCTGTTTGTCCTCTTGCACTCTCAATAAATCCTGCAAGTCTTAAAGCTCTCAAAATTTTTGCAGTGTTTGCGGAAGATAAACCTTCCACTTCACTTAGTTCGGGGATAGTAAGACCATTAGGAGAATCACTTTTAGCGATTCTCAGTAATAATCTTAATCCGTATTCTTCTTGTGTGCTGAATTTCATGATACTTTACCCTGAACTCGTTTCTCCGAAGGAGTCCTTTGACAGGGACTCCTGTTAATATTTAAGATGCTGAAATAAATTCAGCATTACTAACTAAACCGTATTCTTCTTGTGTGCTGAATTTCATAATATTTTCACTTTGTCATTGCGAACCTGACCTAAGTCGGATGAAGCAAGCTATAATTAATTAAGATTACTTCGCATCGCTTGTAATGACAATAAAATTATCCTTGATACAATGGTATCTTTGACCCACAAGCTTTTGCGTGCATTACTTTCGCAAAATGTTCAGCAGGAATTGATGGACCCTGCTTTGTGCAATGCTCGTTAAATATCTCTGTCCAATAATCGGAAATCTGTTGTGGCATATTTCCTTCAATTTCGTGTCGGTGCATGAAGTGAATTAGTTCGCCATTCTTAAACAGTGCAAAGCTGGGAGAGGAAGGAGGAATGTTGCCGACTAACTCTCTTGTCTTATCAACGGCATCTCTTTCCTGTCCGGCAAATACAGTGTAAAGCTTATCCGGGATGATATCATTTTGCAAAGCAAGAGATACTCCCGGTCTGGCACTTCCTGCTGCACATCCGCAAACTGAGTTAATCATTACAAATACTGTTTCGTTGTTATTTCCTTTTATTGCCTCTTCAACTTCTTTTGCGTTTAATAATTCTGTAAAGCCTACAGCTACCAATTCATCTCTCATTGGCTGAACAGCACTCTGATCATACATTGGTGGTCTTGAAGTTATATTGAACATTATTGATATCCTTTTATTTTAGTTTAACATTCTCTGTCATTCCTGCGAAAGCAGGAATCAATAAACTTGGATTCCGCGTCGCGCTTCGCTTGCACGGAATGACAATTTGGACACTTACATAAATCCCAATTCTACTTTTGCTACTTCAGACATCATATCCTTATCCCAGGGCGGACTCCAAACTAATTCTATTTTTGCGTCATTCACTTCAGGAATAGCTTTCACTTTTCCCTCGACTTCCGGTGGAAGTGATCCTGCAACAGGACAAGCCGGTGAAGTTAAAGTCATTTTAATATTAACATTTGCTTTGTCATCAATACCGATTTCATAAATGAGACCCAACTCAAAAATATCCACTGGTATCTCGGGATCATAGCAAGACTTTAAAGTCTGAATAATTTTTTCTTCTAAATCTTGTTTGTTTAATTCTGGCATTTTCTTTTTTATTCATGCTGAACTTGGTTCAGCATCTTTTGTTTAACAATGAGATCCCGATCCCGATTAGTCGGGACGGGATGACAACGGACAATTTATTCAGTTGAAACCTTTTCCTCTTTGTTATGCAAAGCATTCATCATTGTGTGCCATGCTAGCGAAGCACATTTCACTCTTACAGGAAATTCCTGAACACCTGCTAGAACAGCAAGCTTACCAAGCTCGTCGATATCTGGATTGTCTCCCAGCTTTCCGGTAACCAGATCGTGAAATTTATCAAAAAGTTTTTCAGCTTCTTCTTTTGTTTTTCCTTTTAATATTTGAGTCATTAAAGAGGCTGATGCTTTAGAGATAGCACAACCTTCACCTTTGAATGATACATCTTTTACCATCCCATCTTCAATTAATAAATAAACATCGATGTGATCGCCGCAAAGAGGATTGTATCCTTCTGCATGCTGAGTTGCATTTCCCATTTCGCGAAAGTTTCTTGGACTTTTATTATGATCTAAAATTACCTGCTGGTAAAGTTCTCTTAATTCCTGGTTCATTATCCAAACACCTCGATGATTTTTTTTAGCCCGTTCACTAAAACATCAACTTCTTCTTTTGTATTATACATTGCAAATGAAGCTCGTGATGTAGCAGGAATATTAAATCTCTGCATCACCGGCTGAGTGCAATGGTGCCCGGTTCTTATTGCAACTCCTTCGAAATCAAGGAAAGTACCAATATCATGGGGATGAATATTTTCCAAAACAAAAGAGAGTACACTGGTTTTTTCTCTTGCCTGACCGATAATCTTCAATCCCGGGACATCTGAAATTTGCATAGTTGCATATTCGAGCAAACTAGTTTCGTGATTCTTAATATTTTCAATTCCAATTTTAGATACATATTCTATAGCAGCGCCAAGCCCAATTGCTCCGGCAATGTCTGGGGTTCCAGCTTCAAACTTGTGTGGCAATTCGTTGTAAGTTGTTTCATTAAATGTAACTTTAGAAATCATATCTCCGCCACCCTGGTAGGGAGGCATTGCTTCAAGCAATTCAACTTTTCCATAAAGTGCACCGATACCGGTTGGTCCATAAATTTTGTGACCAGAAAAAGCAAGAAAATCACAATCCAGATCCTGCACATCAACTTTAATATGATTTACAGCCTGAGCCGCATCAACTAAGACAGGGATATTAAATTGGTGTGCATAATTGATTATTCGTTTTACATCATTAATTGTCCCCAGAGAATTAGATACGTAAACTATAGAAATTAATTTTGTTTTTGTGTTGA
>JBATIA010000253.1:0-3280 GCA_049667415.1 Ignavibacteriaceae bacterium | reverse complement strand
ACACAGAGAACACTAAGAATCACTAAGCTATTTTTCTAAATTAAAATTAATTAAGTCGTATCTGGTGATGATATCTGTTATGAGCCCAAAATCACTAACAAGTACAGCAGGATGAGTCTTTAAAATTTCTTTTACGTCATTGATTCCGGTCTTTGCATCAAGAACATGAAAACTCTCTTCCATCACTTCTTCAATTAAAGAATTATAAAGAAGAGGATTATCAACCAATTTTGAGAGCAGCCGATTTTCCCTTATCGCACCAACTGATCTTTTCCCTTTAAGAACGGGAATTTGAGTATAACCTGTTTTTGAAATCAGCTCGAGAACATCTTTTACTTTATCATCTTCTTTTACAGAAACGATCTCTTCGGTACCTGTAGCCTTTTTCCTGTCTGAAACATCACGTAAAGTTTTTAATTCTGTATCGAGCATTCTGTTTAATCTCAGCCATTCTTCGTTGTGAACTTTGGATAAATATCTTTCGCCCGTATCGCAAACGATAAATACGATTACATCATCTTTTGTACATCCCTTTGCAACTTCAAGAGCAACGTGTACTATTGTTCCGGTGCTTCCACCGCAAAATATTCCTTCTTCTTTCGTCAATCTTCTTGCTGCAGCAAAAGAATCTTTATCACTAATATTTATTATTTCATCTATGTACTGAAAATGAACATTCTCCGGTAAGCAATCCTGACCAATTCCTTCAACTAAATAAGGAGTTCCTTTTATTATCTCTCCGGTTTCCTTGTAATGTTTGAATATCGAGCCAAGCGGATCAGCACCTATAACCTGTATGTTTGGATTTTTTTCTTTCAGGAACCTCCCTGTTCCGCTTATTGTTCCGCCAGTGCCAATGCTGGAGATGAAGTGAGTAATTCTACCATCGGTCTGACGCCAGATTTCCGGTCCGGTTGTCTTGTAATGAATTTCCGGATTAGAAGGATTTGAATACTGATAAGCAAAAAAGGAATTTGGAATTTCCTTATTTAACCGCTTTGCAACATTAACATAATATTCAGGATCATCGGGATCAACAAGATTTGAAACAACTATTACTTCTGAACCGAGTGCTTTAAGGTAATTAATTTTTTCATCGCTTACTTTAGAAGTAACAACAAAAATACATTTGTATCCTTTAACCGCTGCTGTTATTGCTAAACCGATTCCTGTGTTGCCGCTGGTTGCTTCTATTATTGTTCCGCCGGGCTGGAGAGTTCCTTTGATCTCCGCGTCGGCAATCATATTGTATCCGATACGGTCTTTAACACTTCCACCCGGGTTGGCTGATTCCAGCTTTGCAAATATCTGCGGCTTCAAACTCCTGCTGATATTGTTGAGCTTGATAAGTGGTGTATTTCCTATCTGCTCGATTATGCTGTTTTTGTATTCCACTGTCAACTATAATTTATTATCGTAATAAAGTGGGCAATAATAATGATTTGGGGTGAATGATGAAAGAAATTTATGATAACCTTATTCTAATTCAGTAGAGAGAGAAATTATTAACTTAAGAACCAGAGAATAAACTAAATTAGATACTTAATTTCATTTCACTGTAGCTTAATTTGCCAAGTCCATTTTAATGTGTGAACTATGACTTTTATTATTGAATCAACAATTCTTATCTTGCAGCCGAATCTATGAAGCTCCTTATATCATACCTCAAAAATTACTGGAAACTGATTTTGCTCTCATTGTTACTGGCAGCAATTAACCAGGTTTTCTCAATGCTCGATCCGTGGATATTCAGGATTGTGATTGATGATTACGCCACTAAGTTCGATCATTACACAACCGAACAGTTTATTCGTGGAGTTATTCTCCTTCTGGCAGCCGCTGTTGGAGTAGCATTCGTCTCACGTATTGCAAAAAATTTCCAGGATTATTACGTCAACGTTATAACTCAAAGGCTTGGTGCACAGATTTACACTGATGGAATTCGCCATTCATTGCTCCTTCCCTTTTACCAATTCGAAGACCAGCGGAGTGGAACAACTCTGGGAGTTCTACAAAAAGTAAGAAGCGATACAGAGAGATTAATTAGCGCATTCATTAATGTTCTTTTCACAACACTAGTGGGAGTAATCTTTGTCACTATTTACTCAATAAGTGTATACTGGCTAATTGCGCCTGTATTTTTTGCTTCGATTCCGATTCTCGGTTTTCTCAGCTCGATACTTAGCCGTAAAATAAAAATTATCCAGAAGGTTATTGTAGCTGAAACAACTGCTCTTGCAGGTTCAACAACAGAATCATTAAGAAATATTGAACTTGTAAAGAGCCTTGGTCTTGGAAACCAGGAAATTAACAGACTAAATTCTACAACAGATAAAATTCTTCAGCTTGAGTTGAAGAAAGTACGTTACATTAGAACTCTGAGCTTCATCCAGGGAACTACTGTAAACTTCATCCGGACGACAATTCTGTTTATCCTCTTGTACCTTATATTCATTCAGCAAATAACTGTCGGCGAATTCTTTTCACTTTTCATTTATTCATTTTTCCTCTTTGGTCCTCTGCAAAGTCTCGGAGATATAATAAATATTTACCGTGAAGCCGAAGTTTCCTTAAATAATTTTGAAACTTTACTTAATAAGCCAATAGAATTGAAACCGGAGAAACCCGTTAAGCTGGGAGAAATAAGAAGCATCGGATTTCAAAATGTTATTTTCCGACATCAATCGGCAAACAGGCATGCAATAAACGGAATCTCATTCAATGTTAATGATGGAGAAACAGTAGCATTTGTGGGTCCCTCCGGTTCAGGTAAAACAACGCTTGTAAAGCTGCTTGTCGGGTTATATACTCCTCAGGAGGGAAAGATTTTTTTCAATAATACATCGGGTGACAAAATTGATTTTGATGAAATCAGGGAGAAGATTGGATTTGTTACTCAAGACACCCAGCTATTCTCCGGGACGATAAAAGAAAACCTGCTTTTTGTCAATCCAAACGCTACAGATGAGGAATGTCTGGAAGTCCTTCGCAAAGCAGCGGCTACAAGTCTTTTAAACAGGGCAGAAAATGGATTGGATACAATGATTGGTGAAGGGGGAATTAAAGTAAGCGGTGGTGAAAAGCAAAGATTGTCTATTGCGAGAGCTTTGTTAAGGAATCCACATCTTTTAATTTTTGATGAAGCTACTTCTGCACTCGATTCACTAACCGAAGAAGAGATCTCGAGGACTATTCGGGAAATATCTTTACGAAAGGATTTGATTACAGTGATGATCGCACACCGGCTTTCAACAGTAATGCATGCTGATAAGATCTACGT
>JBATIA010000252.1:0-1574 GCA_049667415.1 Ignavibacteriaceae bacterium | reverse complement strand
CCTCTGATAGTGGTATTGAATTACATATATCGATCAAAGATACCGGAGTTGGCATTCCGGAATCCAAGTTGAGTGATTTATTTAAACCTTACTCGCAGCTAGGCGATTTTTATGAAAACTTTGCACGTGGATCCGGATTAGGATTGGTTATTTGCAAAGAATATGCTGAACTTCTCGGAGGAAATATAAGCGTTATCAGTAGAGAAGGAGAGGGTAGTTCCTTCATCTTTATGATAAAATGTAAGGCACAGACCGAAGCTGATATATCGAATCCACGAACTACAGAAAAAGAAGCATTCGAAAATCAGTTTCTGATAAGTGCTCAAGATTTTAATGGCAACGGATTCAGGAGGAAGAGGGAAAAATTCAACATACTGCTTGCTGAAGATAATTTGATAAATCAGAAGGTGACTATTAAAATATTAAATACTTTTGGTTTTAATGTTACTGCAGTAATAGATGGAGAGGAAGCTGTTACGGCTATGAAAACAGGTGACTACGATCTGATTCTTATGGATTTACAAATGCCAAATGTGGATGGATTTAAAGCGACAGAACAAATAAGATCATTACCCAATTCAAAAAAGAACACTCCGATTATTGCATTAACCGCTCACGCATTGTTAGGGGATAGAGAAAAATGTTTAAATGCCGGAATGACAGATTATGTTTCTAAACCAATTGCTGGTCAGGACCTTGTTAAAAAGATCGATATTTTACTAGATATCCGAAGTGATGATTCACTGCAGCAAGATGCTAAATTAAAAAAGAAAAATACTTTGCTTGATCAGGATAGATTAAAAACTGTAAGCCTGGGGGATCGTGAATTCGAAAAGGATCTTCTTATTTCATTTTTATCTGATCTCGATCAAAAATACAAAACCCTGAATGAACTGATAGCACAAAATGATATCAAGAAAATTGTGGAGATTGCACATTCAATTAAAGGATCAAGCTATTCAATCGGTGCAGTAAGAGCCGGTGATGAAGCATTCGCTATTGAATTATCAGGTAAAAATAATGACTGGCTTAATGTTAGTGACAGAATAGAAAAATTAGGTTTGGTGTTAAGTGATACGAGGTCAAAAATTGAAAGTTATCTTATAGAGAAATAAAGAAGCCCTCTGGGGGAGGGCTTTTTATTTAAGCTTCAACTGCAACAGTTTCCTTTTCAAATTTCAATAAGACATTTCTAATAGTCTCTACTGCAAAATTTATTTCTTCTTTAGTGATTACAAGAGGAGGTGCAAAACGAATAATATCTCCGTGGGTTGGTTTTGCTAATAATCCGTTCTCTTTAAGCTCAACACAAACATCCCAAGCGGTTTTACCAGAACTAGTTGGTTTGATAACTATTGCGTTTAATAATCCCTTGCCTCTTACGAGTGTAACTATATCCAATTCTTCAACTATTTTTTGAATTTCCTGTCTAAAATAATTTCCAAGCTGCTCGGCATTTTCTGCGAGCTTCTCTTCCTTCAATACTTGTAACGCTGCTATAGCCACTCTTCCGGCAAGAGGATTTCCACCAAAAGTAGAACCATGTTGACCGGGTTTTATTGTAAGCATTATAT
>JBATIA010000251.1:0-2773 GCA_049667415.1 Ignavibacteriaceae bacterium | reverse complement strand
AACAGGTTTATTGGGCATAATTACCTCCCCAATGGTTCACGGTGATTTTTCCCATCTGATTTCTAACACAATTCCTTTAGTAATACTTGGATGGATAATCTTTTTCTTTTACCCCAAAGTATCTTATATGGCTTTTGGGTTCATCTATTTTTTTACGGGATTGCTTGTCTGGATTTTTGCCCGGCATGTTTATCATATCGGCGCGAGCGGAGTTGTTTATGGATTTGTAAGTTTTTTATTTTTCAGTGGACTATTCAGAAGAGATAATGCATCGATAGCGCTTGCATTGGTGATTACTTTTCTTTATGGCGGATTAGTCTGGGGAATGATTCCAGGCTGGAAAGGAATTTCGTGGGAGTCGCATCTCTTAGGTGCAATAACAGGATTGATAGCAGCATACTTGTTCAGAAAAATTGATCCGCCTGCAAAAAAATATGATTGGGAGGATGAACCGGATGATTTTGATGTTGATGAGCTTGAAGTTTCATACGATCCTGAAAAAAATAAGTTTAATAATCTTAATTAAGGGAGATTTATGAAAAAGAACGTAACCGAAACCCGGAAATACAGACTTGAGATGAACGATAAAATACTCAACTCAGGCTTCAGGGATTTTAATAAGTTTTTTGCGCTTGACAATAAAGCTTACATTGAAGGCGCACTCCCTGTAAAAATGAAAGAGCTAATGGGGTTGGTTGGTTCCATGGTATTGCGTTGCAATGATTGCATTTTTTATCATATTGATCGCTCAATCTCAGAAGGTGCAACAAAAGAAGAACTTTATGAAGCGTTTAACATTGCTTTGATCGTCGGAGGTTCAATTGTCATTCCTCATCTTCGGTATGCGTTTGAGGTTGTGGAAGAAATCCAGGGCAAGACAGAGTAGATTATGAGTAATAGTAAATCGCCAAACTTGAACCTCGCCATGGGCAGGAAACAAATTAAGATTCTTTTAATACCAAAACGAATTGTAACCGCTGATGCACTGAATAGTGTTTTAAAGAATCAGGCAGTTGAAATAACGGATGGAATAATTACTTCATTTATCCCGGTTGAAGAAATTCAAAAAGAAAATTATAATGAGGTTTATGACGCTGGTGATCTTACTCTCATTCCGGGTTTTATTCAGACACACGTTCATTTAAGTCAAACACTCTTTAGAGGATTAGCTGAAGATTTACCTTTGCTCGATTGGCTTCGACTAAAAATCTTTCCCTTTGAAAATGCTCATAACGAAGAATCACTTCGTGTTACAGTTCAGCTCAGTATTAATGAATTATTATTGGGCGGAACGACAACTTTTCTTGACATGGGAACTTTGAGATATGGCGATGTTGTTCTGCAAGAAATGGTTAATTCGGGAATTCGTGGCTTCTCCGGTAAATGCCTGATCGATATAAATGATCTTTATCCTGATTTCAAATCTTCTATAAAAGATGAATTAAGTGATATCAAAGCGCTTGCTGGAGCTTTTCACAATACTGGTAATGGTAGAATTAAATATTCCTTCTCGCCAAGGTTTGTTTTATCCTGCACAGAAAGACTTCTTAAAGAAACCAAAGAAATAATGAAGGATTTTCCGGGAAGCATTTATCACACTCATTCTTCCGAAAGTACAGATGAGATAAACGAGGTCAGAAAAAGATTTCACAAAGAAAATATTGAATATTTTGACTCAATCGGCGTGCTCGATAATAACACAGTACTTGCACATTGTGTCCATACCTCGGACAATGAGAAAGATATGCTAAAAGAAAAAGATACAAGAATCGCACATTGTCCTTCTGCAAATATGAAGCTTGGCTCAGGAATTGCTCCTATTCCTGAGTACTTAAAAAAAGGAATTTCTGTTACACTTGGTGCGGATGGTGCACCTTGCAATAACAATCTCAGCATCTTCAATGAGATGAGGTTGGCTTCACTCATCCAAAAATCGGTGCACGGAACTGAATTCATGGATGCGAAAACAATTTTCAGAATAGCGACTATCGAAGGAGCTAAGGCTTTGCATCTGCAGGATGAAGTTGGAAGCATTGAAGTCGGTAAAAAAGCTGATTTGGTTTTGATTGATCTCGATTCCTACTCAAATTCATATTCTGATTCTGAAGAATCGATTTATTCTGATATCGTTTTCTCATCAACAACAGAGAATGTTAAAAGTGCGATGGTTGATGGAAAATGGTTAGTGAAGGATAAACAATCTTTAGTTTACGATCAGAAAGAAATTGTATCAAAAGGGAAAGAAGAACTGAAAAATCTGCTTAAAAGGTTATGACGAAGCAAATAATATTCGCATCAAAGAATGAAGGGAAAATAAAGGAAGTTCGTCATATCCTGAATGGAATAAACGCTGAAATTATTTCGTTAAATGATGTCGGATACACGGATGAAATTCACGAAACCGGCCATACTTTTGAAGAGAATGCAAAAATAAAAGCCAAAGCAATTTATAATAAATTCAAGCTCCCAACGATTGCTGATGATTCTGGAATAGTTGCATTGCAATTAGGTGAAGAACCGGGAGTTTATTCAGCCAGATACGCTGGTGAAAATGCAACTGACAAAGAAAATAATATCAAGCTTCTGGAAAAACTGAAATCATTTCCTGAACCGCATAAAGCAAAATTTATTTGCGCAGCGGTCTATTATTTTGGCACTGATTTTATTGTTGTAATGGGAGAAATTGTCGGCAGTATAATTAAAGAACCTCGTGGCACAAACGGATTTGGGTACGATCCTCTGTTTCTACCAGATGGTTATGATAAAACCACGG
>JBATIA010000250.1:0-7789 GCA_049667415.1 Ignavibacteriaceae bacterium | reverse complement strand
GATGGACTTGATCCTTTTACACTAAATATACTTGGGGCATCCTTTTCAGTAAAGTCGGGAGAAGCATTTTTTGTAGCCATACACCCCGGGAAAAAGAAAAAATTTGAGGATGGAAAAGATAGGCTTTCTGTTGAAGATTTTGTTAAAATCTTCAAACCAATCTTTGAGAATAAAAAGATTAAAAAAGTTTGTCAGAATGGAAAGTATGATATATCTGTTTTAAAAAGCATCGGGATTAAAATTGAAAATTTTTACTTCGATACAATGATAGCAAGTTATATAATTGATCCTGACCAAAAGCATGGGATGGATGATCTTTCTGAAAAATATTTAAATTACAAACCTATTCCTCTCTCCGAATTAATTGGATCAAAAAAGGATCCAACATTGCTATACAGTACCGAACTTGAAAAACTCTCCGATTACGCTGCAGAAGATGCTGATATAACTTACCAGCTATACGAAATTCTTAGTAAAGAAATTAAAAAAGAAAAGCTTGAAAAGGTTGCATACGAAGTGGACTTTCCTTTGGTGCCTGTTCTTGAAAATATGGAACATGAAGGAGTAAAAGTTGATAGCAAATCTCTTGAGAATTTCAGTAAGGATTTACAAAAACTTATTACTGAGTATACAAAGAATATTTATAAAGTAGCCGGGGAAGAATTTAATATAAGTTCGCCAAAGCAACTTCAGGTGATACTTTTTGAAAAACTTGGCTTAAGCTCGGGAAGAAAAACCAAAACAGGATTTTCAACCGATGCACGAGCGTTAGAAAATCTAAAAGGTGAACATGAAATAATAGATATGATTCTGGATTACAGGCAGGTTACAAAACTCAAATCAACTTATTCTGATGCTTTACCAAATCTCATAAACCCTAAAACTGGCAGAGTGCACACTGATTTTAATCAGACAATTGCATCAACAGGTAGATTATCGAGCATGAATCCTAATTTGCAAAATATTCCTATTAGAACAGAAATGGGAAAAGAAATTCGAAAAGCTTTTGTTCCCAGAGATAAAAATTATGTTTTGCTAAGTGCAGACTATAGCCAGATTGAGCTTCGTTTGCTCGCCGAAATATGTAAGGATGAAGCCTTAACAAAAGCATTTAAACATGGTGAAGATATACACCGTAGCACTGCATCACTTGTCTTTATGGTTGATCCTGAAGATGTTACTCCCGAGATGAGAAGAAAAGCTAAGGAAGTAAATTTTGGAATACTCTATGGTATAGGTCCATTTGGATTGAAAACACGACTTGGAATCCCACAGGCTCACGCTAAGGAAATTATCGAAACTTATTTCAAGACTTTCAAAAATGTAAAAAAATATATGGATGATTCTGTTAAGAAAGCACAGGAAAAATGTTATGCTGAAACTCTACTTGGGCGAAGAAGGTTTTTAAGAAATATCAACAGTAGCAACAGAGTTGTTCGTCAGTTCGAGGAGAGAGTTGCTATAAATATGCCCATACAGGGTACTGCTGCAGATTTAATAAAACTTGCTATGATTAACATTTTTAATGAGCTTAATAAAAGAAAAGCAAAAACAAAAATGGTTTTGCAGGTTCACGACGAGTTATTATTTGATGCACATAAAGATGAAGTTGATGAGCTTCGTCCTGTAATAAAGAAATTAATGGAGAAAGCTTTACCGCTGGATATACCGATTCTGGTTGATACCGGCGTCGGCGATAACTGGCTGGATGCACATTAAGGAAGGCCTCCCTAAATCCCTCCCAAGGAGGGACTTACTGTGTAAAGAAAAATTCGAAGATGAAAATTGATCTAAAAGAAATAAGAAAGATCCTATGCATAAAGCCGAGAGGTATTGGTGATATTTTACTTTCTACAATTATATTAGAAAACCTAAAAGCCGCTCTTCCCCATTCAGAAATTCATTACTTAACGGAAGACTTTGCGCAACGAGCTGTCGAGAATAATCCACATGTTTCGAAGATCTTGACTTTTAAAAGAGATGATTTAGTTTTCAAAACAATAAATAAGGCAAGAAGAGAAAAGTATAATCTTGTTTTTGATTTCTGGTCAAATCCAAAAACAGCTCAGATTACTTTTTTATCAGGCGCAAAATACAGAATAGGATATGAAAAACGAGGAAGAAAGTACGCATACAACTTAATGGGTATCCCTGGTTCATCAGGCAAGCACGCTGCAGAAGATAATCTTGTACTGTTGAACGTACTGGATATCCCGATAGTTTCAAAAAAAATAGTTTATCATACATTAAAAGAAGAAAAATTATTTGCAGATAATTTTCTTGAAAATAAAATTAATCGGAGCGATAATCGTCTTATTGGTATTATTCCCTCCGGTGGATGGGAATCAAAAAGATGCGATGCAGCAAAGTGGATAGAGATATGTCAGGAAATTCAAAAAAATATTAAGAGCAAGTTTATAATTCTTTGGGGACCAGGAGATGAAGCAGATGCAAAAGCAATTTTTGAAGGATTAAAACCCAATCCTTTAATTGCACCAGATACAACATTTGGACAACTTTCAGGTTTAATAGAAAAGTGTGATTTAATCATAGCTAATGATTCTGGTCCTATGCATGTTGCTGCAGCGTTAGGTATTCCAACAATTGGAATATTCGGACCCACCAATCCCGAAAATCACAGACCCTTCTCAGATAAATCTGATTTTGTAATTAAAAGGAACCTGCACTGTATAATTTGCAATAAGCTAATTTGTCCCTACAATCATGAATGTATGAAAGAATTAAATCCAGATGAATTTGTAACCAAATCTAAAAAGCTGCTTAATCTTGTATGATGAAAAAAGTTGAGATATTGTTAAGGCATACAATTTTGAAAATACTTTTACTTTTTTCGGTAAGAAGAACAAGTTTGGATAAACCAGTTGTCACGTCAAAATCTAAAGTTTTATTTATAAGATTGAATAGAATTGGAGATGCGTTGGTCACAACTCCCCTGCTGCACCAAATTAAACAACAAATAGATTGTTCAGTTTTTGTTCTAGCTGATAGTAAAAATCATTTTATATTTCAGCATTGTCCAGCGGTTGACGTAACATTAAAATATGAAAAAGGACTAAAGGGAATCCAAAAAGTAAAATCTTTGATTCAAAAGAATGAGATCGATACAATTGTAGATCTTCACGATGATGTATCCACTTCAGTGAGTTTTATTTTAAGTCTGGCTCTTACTAAACAAATATTCGGGTTGAAAAAAGAAAATGAAAAATTATATACACATACAGTGGACAGACTTAATTCATCTGCTCATCATATAGTTGAAAGAACCTTGAAATTAAGCAATTTATTTGAAATAGAGCTAGATTATCAGAGTGCTAAAATAGACTATCAAATTAATCAAGAATCATTAGATTTCGCCGAATCCTTTATAAATAAATTTAGAGACAAATTTATTTTAGGAATTAATATCACAGCAGGTAGCGAGGCCAGGTTTTGGGGAGTGGATAACAATAAAAGTTTGATCTCGCTATTGAAAAACTATGATATTAAATACATTGTCTTTACAAACGAAGAGTTTTTTGATAAAGCGAAGCTTATAGCAAATGAAAAAAATATTTATCCACCAAGTAAATACTTTGATATTTTTGCAGCAGGAATATCTAAACTAAATATGCTATTTACACCTGATACTTCTGTAGTTCACATTTGTTCTGAGTTTGAAATACCAGTATTCGGCTTGTATGTTAAATACAAAACAAATGATATGATTTGGAGTCCATATAACACTGAGTTTGAATCGATAATTACAGAGGACCCAACTTTGCAAAACGTGACATTCGATGAAGTTAAAAATAAATTAATTCCATTTCTGGAGAAGCAATTAAATGCCGAAAGAAATACCAAACTGTAAACGTTTCACCGGTTATAAACCTTGTTTTCCTGATCATAACTGCTGGGAAGACGGATGCAAGGATAATATTCCGACCGGAATAAAATTTCTAATCATTAATTTGGATGCGATGGGTGATGTCTTGATGACAACGTCTCAGCTTCCTTCAATAAAGAGAAAGTTTCCTGACTCAACGATTTATTGGATAACATTAAAAAACGCAGCTCCTTTATTATTCAATAATCCTTTAATTGATCACGTTTTCATTTTTAATGCTGAAACCATTTTGATCCTCAAGCAAATGAAGTTTGACTATATAATGAATGTTGATAAATCTCAGACATCTGGTGCGCTACTTAAAAGTGTTGAAAGTAAAAACAAACTTGGTTTCAGTCTGAATGATAACGGAACGATAATTCCGGTAAACAAGGGAGCATATTATAACTACCAGCTAGGAATGGATGACAATCTAAAATTTAAAGTAAATAAGAAAACCGGACAGGAATATCTTTCGGAAACCTTCGAGTTGGAGTACAAAAGAGATGAATATATTCTTGAACTGACTGAAGATGAAAAATCATTCATTCAGAATTACAAAAAAACTAAAAGACTAAATACAAAGGATAAAATAATTGGATTTAATACAGGTTGCTCCGAGTTATATCCAAATAAAAAGATGACCATTGATCAGCATATATACTTAATAAAAAAACTGCTCAAGAAGAAATATAAGATTGTTCTTCTTGGTGGTTCTGAAGATGCTGAGCGTAACAATGAAATTTATTCTCACTTTAAAGAAAAAATAATCAATACTCCAACAAATGAAGGGCTTAGAAAAGGTATATGTTACGAGAGTATTCCAGATATTATAATTACCGGCGATTCTTTAGGAATGCACATTGCAATTGGATTGAAAAAATTTGTCATAGCATGGTTTGGAGTGAGTTGCTGGACTGAAATTGATCTTTATAATCGCGGTGTTAAATTATTCCAGGAAGATTTATTCTGTTCGCCCTGCTGGAAGAAATCATGTCCGTATGATTTGGAATGTGTAAAAATGATTGATCTCGATCGTATCATTACAGAAGTTGATAAATACTATACATAATAACAAATGTATTCCTCGTCAATAAATATTGATAATAATCCCTTCGATACCACCAGCATTAACTTCAATCCTTTAATACTAGATGGAGCAATGGGAAGTTATTTACAGGAGAAGGGATTTATACCAGATGATGTTTTATGGATGATGAAAATAAATCAAACAAATCCAGAAGCGATCATTCAATTACATGAAGAGTACATCAATGCGGGAGCAAACATTATAACAACTAATACCTTTAGAACAAATCCTTCAGCACTTGAGTCTGCCGGAATCTCTGACTACAAATCATATGTCCAACAGGCAGTTAAACTTGCTCATCAAGCGGCAGAAGATAAAAAAGTCCTAATAGCTGGTGCTAATCCACCCGCTGAAGATTGTTATCAAAAGATTAGAAATCTATCCAATCAAAAACTTGAAATAAATCATAAGAAACATATAGATTTACTTATAGATACGGATGTTCACTTTATATTAAATGAAACTCAAAGTCATTTTGATGAAATAAAGATTATTTGTAACTATTGCAATCTAAATCGCCTACCTTTCATTATCAGTTTATATTTTGATCATGCACTTCAAATATTATCCGGTGAACCACTGGAAAGGATTATTAATTTTATTGTGGACTACAATCCACTGGCTATTGGTTTCAATTGTATTTCTTCCGAAATATTAAAAAGAATATGGGAGCAAGTTAACTTTTCATTTAACTGGGGATTCTACTTGAACTGTGGGACAGGTCATCCATCAGAGAGAATAATCAGGTGCAGTATAAGTCCGGATGAATATCTTAAAACCGTAAAAGAAAGTCTGATCTATAATCCTTCATTCGTTGGTTCCTGTTGTGGATCGAATCCAATTCATACAAAGAAAATTAAGGAGTTGATCGATGGAAAAAATTGAAATTGAGTCACCCTCAAAAGTAAATATTGGACTCAATGTTATTGAAAAACGAGATGATGACTACCACAATTTAGAGACAGTATTTTATCCTCTACTGTTATCAGATAATTTAACATTTCAGAAGTCGAATCAATTTGCATTTCTTTCAAATTCTGAAATCTTGAACAAACTTGATAATAATTTAATTACTAAGGCCATACGGTTATTAGAAAAAAAGATAGCTATTGAGATAAAAGTAAGCATTTTTATAAAAAAAATTATTCCATTTGGTGGTGGGCTTGGGGGTGGAAGTTCGAATGCTGCTGCAACCTTGAAAGCAATTAACAAATTATTCCAATTGGAATTAAGTAATGAGTACTTGGTTGAAATAGCCCTGGAACTGGGTTCGGATGTGCCATTTTTTCTTCATCCCATTCCCTCATATGCAGAATCCAGAGGTGAAAAATTATTTCCAATTAATTTTGAAATTCAGTACCCGATATTAATTGTAAATCCCGGAATAAATATTTCAACTAGCTGGGCTTTCGAAAGAGTTAAGCCGTTAAGACCTGAATACAATTTGCGAGGAGTGTTTGATGAACAGAAGATTGATTTTAATATTATGAAATCTTATGTGAAAAATGATTTTGAGTCCATAGTGTTTAAAGATTATCCACAAATTAAAAAAATTAAAGAAGAGTTATATGAGAAAGGAGCAAAATTTGCTTTAATGAGTGGCACTGGGTCTACCGTGTATGGTATATTTTCAAATCTGCAAAAAGCTTTCCGGGCAGAAGAATATTTCAGACAATCATATTTTACTTATCTTAACAATCCATTTGATAAAGGTTCAATCACCTGACACAACCTTCGGTTAATTCTACTGAACCTTTTGTTGCGTTCAATTTTATTTTTATTCCGATAGGTAAAGTAATAAAATCCTTAATATGCCCATGTGGGAATGTATAAATAGCAGGAACCTTAATTCCTCTCAAATAATCATCCATAACTTCACTTAGTGTTAAAGTTTTTTTATTTGGGTTATGCTCGAAACAATCTACAAATCTTCCAAGAATAATTCCTTTTAAATTTTTAAAAACACGGTAAAGTCTTAATTGATTCATCATTCTATCAATCTTGTAAGGATATTCACTAACATCTTCCAGAAACATAATTTTATCTTTAAGATTAGGAAGGAATTCAGTTCCTAATAAAGAAACTAAAACAGCTAAATTACCTCCTAGTAGCCGACCTGTACTAGTACCTGGATTTATATTAGGAAGATTGTTTGATTCAGGAAATTTTAACCTCCCTACTTTTTTACTCGAAGTAATCAATCTCCAAAAATTCTCTTCAGTATATTTGCTAACATCTTTTGAAAAGTTTGGAACGACCATTGGACCTGCAAAAGTAATCAGGTTTGCTTTTTGGAGGAACGCCATTTGTAAGGATGTAATTTCACTAAAACCAACAAAGATTTTCGGATTAGTCCTTATTAATTTATAATCTATCTTATCAAGCAATCTGAATGCTCCATACCCACCCCTTAAACAAAAAATAGCTTTGACTTTTTTATCCTTGAACATTTGATGAACATCTTCCAATCTATCTTTATCAGTACCTGCTAAATAACCCCGATTTTTACCAACATTTTTGCCAAGTTCAACTCGATATCCAAGACTTTCAATATATCCTATTCCCTTATTTACAAGATTAGAATCTTCAGGGGAAGACGCCGGAGAAATAATTCCGATTACATCCCCTTTTTGTAATTTTTTAGGTTTAATGTAAGTCATATACTTTATAAAGAAATAAGTTTATGCCAAAATAGAAATTAGATATGCTTTCGACAAATATTAATGTTCAAGATATTCTAAATTACATTAAGATCTGTGAAATGTTCGCTGCGATACAATTCATTAAGATGTGATTTGAGTCAAATAGTGCAATCA
>JBATIA010000249.1:0-3318 GCA_049667415.1 Ignavibacteriaceae bacterium | reverse complement strand
GTTGTGTTCTCATTTAGTCTTTTCTAACCATATTCTCCGGCATTGGTCTTCATTTCATTTCGCCCGAATAAATTTGAACTGCAACAACTTTTCCTTTCGCTGTAATTTCTCCTCGAGCAGATAATGTAATTTCAGAAATTACTTTTCTGCCTTTGTGCTCAACAACTATTCCTCGTATCTCAAGTTCAACACCAAGCTGAGTTGGTTTTAAGTAATCAACTTGCAGAGAGGCAGTAACAAACCGAAAAGGAGGCATTGTGTCAATTTCTCTTCCTTCTGCTTTGTATGCAGCTAATGCAGCAGTTCCGGTTCCGTGGCAGTCAATTAAAGAGGCAATCAATCCGCCGTAAACATAACCCGGAATTGCTGTGTGATATTCCTTCGGAGTAAAGCGGGTTACCGTTTCATCACCTTCCCAGAAAGTTTTTATCTGGTGTCCGTGTTCATTTAGTTTTCCGCATCCGTAACAATGAGCTACATCATCGGGATAATAATCCTGTACTGCTTTTGATTTCATTATAAGTCCATTAAAATTTTAGTTATAGTTGTTTAAGTATTATCTGCTTTTGCAGTATACCCCAGTTTACACTTATGGTTTTTTTAGAAATTTGCTCACTGCAGAATTGACTGTACTGTTTAAATTTAAAAGCTTAATTTTAATACGCTCTTTTTGCAAAATGGAATAAGCTTTACGTCCAACTTCCCTAGTTAACAAAACACTTGCATCATTTTGTAGAATGATGTCTGTGGCTTTTAGACCCGAACCATCCTGGACTTGAAAGCCCGGATTTTTAATGGGATTATATTTCCCGGTAGTGCTATCATAAATAACAATGAAGGGTGCTCGTCCCAAGTTGCAACTTATCAATGATTCTATTTCTTTTCCTGTAGATGGAATTGCTATTTTCATTTTCTCACCTCATTAATGAAAATTATTTTACTCACCAGATACAATTTATCAGTCGGCATTTGTTTTTATATTTTTAAAATAAAACGTGTTCCCGGAATACTGTATTTCTTTCAAAATATTTTTATTAGTTAATCTTTCAATTAAGTCCCAATTTGCCTGCGCTTTCGATAAAAATGATTCTACTGCATCCTTACGCATCGGATGCACTGCCAGAATACTTAGCAACTCTTTTTCTGCATCTGTTGAATAAGTAAAATCTGTTCCTTCGCTTCCAGTTAAAAGTTCAACTGTGTTTATATAAGAATTAAATTCCTGGTAGGCCATATTCAGATCTTCCTCGTCTGGCGCTACAACAGACTTTTCTGCTGGTGGGCGAGTTGGCAAAAGGATGTAAGATTTATCTGGATTTAGCTGTTTTATTACTTCTGCTGTACTTTTAATCGATTCAACATAATCGTTGATTCCTTTCACCAGCATCGTTTCTGTTACCAAAATTCCCTTAAATTCTTTAGCGAATGCTTCTGTTCCAGATAATATTTTTTGAAGATCAAGTTTTCCATTTGGTCTATCTATTTTATGCCATATTTTTTCATCGACCGTATCAATTTTTATGGACACCCAATCGGCATTCATTAAATCTTTTCTTACGTCTTCATCCCAAAGCAAAGATGAATTAGTTATGACAGCAATTTTTATCCCTAATTGTCCTAATAAATAAATTTCTTTTCCAAGATTAATATCAAGAGTAGGTTCCCCATCCGGTACAAAAGTTATATAGTCAATTTGCTCACCAGTGCTCTGTAGCTTCTTTACTTTTTCAGATACTTCTTTTAATATTTCATCAGGAGAATAAAATTCTTTTCTTTCGATTGACATTGAATCAGTAAGACCAATCTGGCAATAAACACAGGAGTAGCTGCAAATTTTCGGAGGAATATTATTTACTCCCAGGCTTCTTCCTAATCTTCGTGACGGTATTGGGCCAAAGGTTATCAATTAAATTCACCATTATTATTACTGATTATATGCTAATCGTGTTAGCTCATCTGTTAAAGTTGGTTTAATCAGCTCCTGCCACTCAGGCGTTTCCCAGGTTTTAAGTGCTGTGTGGGTGATTAAATATTTCTCCGGAATTGGATGCGTACCGACAATTACTTTTAAACCATACCTGGTTTCGATAAATTTTTTAAAATAATCGATGTATGGACAGGGTGGATAACCAACCACCATTCCGGTTGCAAAGTGAATTACTTCAGCTCCATTTTTTTTCATTTCCTCGGGTGCATACTCAATGTTGCCCCCCGGACAACCGCCGCAGGATGTGTAACCGACAAGCTCAACTTCTTTATTTCTATAGATATCAAAAGCGCCCTCTCTTTCTTTAATTGATCTGAAGCATTTACCGCCTGCACAGCTTTTATACCTGTCGCAAATTATTATTCCTATTTTTACATGATTTTTCATAGAGTTAATCCTTCAAATATATTCGATCGATTAGAATCTCTCGTTCAATGTTCATTATGATCGCAGACTAAATCTGATTCATTTTTCAATTCGCCTTTAATAAACTTATTAACCGCATTATCAGTAAACTCTTCGTTTGTAAAGAGTGTGCTTATATTGTGCTGTTTTAGATCTTCTACAACTCTCCAGCCCCCGCCACTGGAAATCAAGTAACTGCAATCTTTTAATCCATTGATTAAATGTTCGTGGCTATGTCGGCCATGTCCCTGTCCTCCGTGACCTTCACCCTCTCCATGATGATGTGCCCCACCTCTTCTATGATTAGTAAACAGATTTTCTCTTGCTTCTTTATTAAGAATTTTTCCATCTTTAATTTCAAAGACAGCAAACCCTCTGCATCTGCCAATGTGTCCCGTAACTCTTTTTTGATCATTTGTTGCAATTGCTATTTTACCTGAAAATAGGGATTTCACTTCATTTGACATTTTCTTTTTCCTTCCATATTAATGTGTTTTAATTTTTCCTGGTTAATTCTTATTGATTTTCCATTTAAGATTCCATCGGCAACTTTTTTCCTGGCCTCCTCTACGATTCGCCCAAATGTTGCTCTGGATATTTTCATTTCCTTTGCTGCTTTTTCGTGTGAGTAAGCAAGTAAGTCTGCAAGCCGGAGAGATTCCAGTTCGTCATGATCAAGAATTATTTCTTCTAATTCATAAACAGGTATTCCTCTCGGCTTGAAATAATAAGATGAGGGATCGCAACAAACTCTGCGATGTTTTCTTGGTCTTGGCATAAATTATTAAAAATCTGTTATGAGCATATGCCCAAAACTAAAAAAAATAATTCTGCTATGCAAATCAATTATTATTCTAAAATTGGTTAAAAAGCAAAGTGAATGGATAATTTTCGGGTATTGAGGAGGGATATTATAAGTTAAAAAC
>JBATIA010000248.1:0-3615 GCA_049667415.1 Ignavibacteriaceae bacterium | reverse complement strand
ACGCACAACCATTCACGCTTTTAACCTGGATAAATTCAAAGAGCAGATTGATGAAGGATTTACAATTGTTAATAAGGCTAAGATAAGCGGTGAAGAAGCAATAGATGAATTTTATTACAGGAGAATTGGTCTTGGTATTTCAACCATTCTTGTAACTTTATTGGTGATTGGTTTATATATTAAGCTTAAAAAAGTAGAAAAGAAAACTTAAAGAAATAAAAAAGAGAAAATAAAAGATGGAATCATCTCAGAATGATGTAACCGGAAAAGAAATCCTGCAGCATCTAAAATCAATTGAATCAAGAATTTCCCAAATTGAAAATTATCTTGATCTTCCTGCTAAATCTGATGAAGACGTTGAAGCGGAACCAATCATCCGAAAGAAAAAATCTGAAACAGATGAGGAGCTTGAATTACGGATCGGACAATTCTGGTTCGCCAAATTAGGAATCTTTGTATTTCTTGCAGGCTGGTTGATTGGTAACACACTTCCGTTTGCAGAAATTAATCAGTTATTAATTGTTGTAATTGGATTTATTACCGGAGTGGTTGCAATTTTCGCCGGCATTTTCTTTAAGAATAAATTTCCTCATATTTCCGGCTGGATACTGGGGAGTGGATTTGCCATCGTTTATATCGCTGCTCTTCGAATGTATTACTTCAGTCCTGCTCCGGTAGTTACTGATATTGTTCCAATTCTCGTGATAGCCTACATAGTTTCCTTTACACTGATTTTATCAGGAATAAAATGGGGTTCAACTTATATAACAGCATTCGGTTTCTTTCTGGGTTATTTGTCTGCTTTAATTGGTGATAATTCTATACTAATATTTTTAACTATCACTTTACTTGCAACTCAATCAGCTTATCTGAAAATAAAACTGAACTGGACCGGACTTTTTAATTTCGCCATTGTTACTGCTTACCTGATTCACCTGATCTGGTTCATAAATAATCCTTTGGTTGGAAACCAACTTGAGCTTCAAATTGATCAACCACTGAATTTAATTTTTATTCTTCTTTATGTAATAATATTTACTATAGCTTACTTCTCAACGAAAGAGTATGATGAATCTCTACCAACGGCAATGAGTTTTTTGGTAAATACTTCAATGGGTTATGGACTGTTTCTGCTAATAACTATTTTGTCTGCTCCGTCACTCGGACAGGTTTACAATCTTTTAGCATCGATTATTTTCCTAAGCTTTGCAATTTTGTTTTTCACAAAAAAATCAAGCAAGGTAGCTACATTTTATTATGCGATGACTGGGTATGCTGCATTAAGTATTGCGATTATTCTTCAGTTTGATATGCCCGATTTCTTTATGTGGCTATGCTTTCAAAGTTTACTTGTGGTTTCCACTGCTGTTTGGTTTAGATCTAAGTTTATAATTTTGGCAAACTTTATCATATTCTTACTAATTTTCTTTACTTTTCTTGTTCTGTCAGGAGCTACAAGCGGTATTAGTTTAAGTTTTGGTATAGTTGCATTATTAAGCGCACGAATTCTTAATTGGAAGAAAGACCAGCTTGAATTAAAAACCGAACAAATGCGAAATGCTTATCTTCTAACTGCACTTTTAATTATTCCCTATTCTCTCTACCAGATGCTGCCGAGCGGCTTTGTAGCGTTTAGCTGGATTGCTGTAGCTATCCTTTACTATGTATTTAGTCTTATGTTAAAGAATGTAAAATACAGGTATATGTCTCTCGCAACATTTTTACTTACAGTGGTTTATGTTTTTGTTTTAGGCATTACAAGTGATGAAACAATTTTTAAAATATTGTCATTCCTTGTTCTTGGAGGCGCACTGGTTATAATATCTATTGTATATACAAGAAATAAAAATAAAGCTGCTAAACAAAAAGAGAGTGAAGGCTGAAAACATTTTACGCTAGTTCGTTGTAAATAATAGCTATACCTATTATGAAAATATTTTTGCTCCCGTTCTTTTTATTTTTTCTATTCAATTGTTTGAGTACTTCTTCCCCTCAATCGGATACTACTTTAAAAGGTAATCATTTTGAAAATTTATCTAGACTCCGTTTATCAGTTGGTTATGTAGATCTTTTTGGTGATGATGATGATTTTGGTTATTCATTTTTCAATCTGAGTTTTCGTTCAAGTGGTTTTGATCGTTCATCATCCAAAATTATGATTAAGTTAGCTTTTGAATTTGGAATAAATTCCTTAATTATTACACATAAAAATGTTGATGATTTTGATTTATATTTTCTTCCATATGCAAAATTTGGTCCTGACATCAGATTGTACAATAATTTATTTATAGCGTGTTCTGCTGGTCTGGCTTTTGCTACTTACGAGGGAAATTTTGCACCGGTACCATTCTTGGGTTTAAACGGTTTTTATCTATTAGAGTTGAACAAGACGTTTTCATTAGAATTAGAGAGTGGGATACACACTACGCTTGGATGGCCCTTATTATTTTATGTTACAGTTGGCATATCTTTAATTTAATTTCAATGAATAATCATCGCCTTGACAAGGCAACATCTAAATACTATCTCCATTCACTTTAGTTCCCACAAATTTTAAGTAAAAATATTTCCCCTTTTTCAAACCCTAACTTCCGGGAACTTATAACAAACAAGCTGAGTGAAAACCTCAAATTTTAACTAAATTACATCATCAATTTAGGAGAATCACAAGATGAGACAATCAATTATTTTCCTCATAAGCTTTTTTACTTCACTTGTACTCTTTGGAGACAAAGCAATATCCAGCGAAAATCCCACTAACAATACAGTTCAACTGGCAATCCTATTAGATACCAGCAATAGTATGGATGGCTTAATTGAGCAGACCAAAACCCAGTTATGGAAAATTGTAAATGAAATGGCTCGCTCTAAACGAGACAGGAAAAATATCAACCTTTATGTAGCTTTATATGAATATGGGAATGATGGTTTATCTCCGGATGAAGGATACGTCAGGCTAATTACTCCTTTAACCAACGATCTGGATAAAATTTCAGAAGAACTTTTTAAACTCAAAACAAATGGAGGCAGCGAATATTGCGGAACTGTGATCTCCGAAGCAATAAAAGATCTCAAATGGACTAAAAGCACAGATGATTACAAAGTTATATTCATTGCAGGCAACGAACCTTTCAATCAGGGAAGTGTTGACTACAAAGAAGCCTGCAGAAAGGCAATCGGGAAAGGAATTATTATCAATACAATTTACTGCGGCAGCTATGATGAAGGTGTGCAAACAAACTGGAAAGACGGTGCCGACCTTGCCGACGGTTCATACATAAATATTGATCAGAACCAGGAAGTTGTTCATATAGCTACTCCGTTTGATGATGAACTGGTTCAACTCGGACAGAAACTAAATGAAACTTACATCGCTTATGGTTACGCAGGTGATGAATTGAAAAAGCGGCAGGCAGAGCAGGATGCAAATGCAGGCAGCGTTGCTCCATCCGTTTTGGTTGAGAGAACTGTGACAAAATCTGGTAAACAGTACAAGAATGAATCTTGGGATCTGGTTGATGCGGAAAAAGAAGGATTGATCGTTGAAGATATCCCAAAAGACCAGTTGCCAAAAGAAATGCAGAATATGACCAATGAGGAACGCAAAGCTTATGT
>JBATIA010000247.1:0-2254 GCA_049667415.1 Ignavibacteriaceae bacterium | reverse complement strand
AAACAACTATTGCCAAAAACGCTAGCCAGGCTTCATAGTAGTGAACAGTCCTCGCAATGTCCCACCCAAGTTTGGTTAAAATGCCCATAAAGGTATTATCAAACCACATTATTACACCAGTTGAGGTCATAACAATTGTTCCCCAGATTAATGCCCAGTATTCAGCCTTTTCAATGTAACTGAATCTATCAAGTTTTGGTTTTGTTTTAGAAAATCCAAGGTTGAATTTTGCTACATCAATGGCATCGCGTATATCCTTATAACGTGGTAGAAGATCTTTAATTAGTTCTCTTCCACGTGATGTAAAAGAAATATAATAAATGTGATACAGGCTTATAGCTACCATAACAACAGCAGAAATCCGGTGTAGTAGACTTCTGGCTTCAAAAGCACCGCTGCTAATATCACGAATGTGTGAAACCCACCATGCATTGGGATAACTTAGCATGAATCCAGTAACTACAAGCGTTAGAAAACTTATTGCAAGTGTTGCGTGCTGTATTCGTTCATTTAAATCCATTCTAAGATAGAGAGCGTATCCATGTCTTTCTTCTCTTATCAATCCTCTTTGCTTCATTTTCTTAATCTTCGACTTTCGGAAAAAGTCCAGAAGATTATGGACAAACATTAGTCCAATCACACTAAAAATCAGGGCAATGTATGCAGAAGCTATAAAATAAATAATCGGTTCGCTCTCATCCTGTCTGCTGATGTGTACTCTTCCAACCGTAAACCTTGTATTTGCACCGGGATGACAGCCTCCGCAGGTTTTTACAAGGTTTGCTTTACTGATTGTTGAGCTTGAATCTGACGAAGGTTTGATATTGTGTGAACCATGACAGCTTGCGCAATTGGCAACAGAAAGTGAACCACCTTCAACTGCTAAGCCGTGATAACTGTCAGAAAAAGTTTCGAAACGGTTACTTGACAGTTCATATTTATCAGAAAGTTTCAATGAGCTATGGCAGGGTGAACAAACTTCCCTTGATAAGTTCTGGAATGCAACAGGTGATTTAGGGTCATCGTGTTTAAGAATATTATGTTCACCGTGGCAATCAGTACACCCCGGGGATTCTTTGATTCCCTTTTCAAGAGCATATCCATGTATACTTTCTAAATATTCTATTGATATATCAGAGTGACATTTTCCACACGTTGACGGGATATTACTTTTAAATGTTGGTGAATCCTTCGTATCACTTTTGTGGACTTCGTGCGAGGCATGACAATCAACACAGTTTGCTGCCTTTGGATTTCCGGAATTTAGTTCAGAGCCGTGAACACTCTTTTCATACATAGTTATAAATCCTGCCGAAGGTGCGGTTCGTTTACGGACTTCGGGTGAATCGAGGTGACAGGATAGGCATAATTTTTCCTGAGAGATTTTAACAGTTACTGAATCTTCACCAGAATGAACCCTTGCAATCGGATTTTTATGGCAGTGTAAACAGTTGGGTGCACCAAGCATGCCTTCCCTAAAAGCACTGTAGTGTTCCGAAGAAATATAATTGTCTTTTATTTCAGTATGACACTCACCGCAAGAGAATGGAAGTTTTTCGGTACTCCATTTAGCACCTGGTTCGTTAGCATCTTGAGTGTAGTGATTGCCATGACAGTTAAGGCAGTTTATATCTTTTTCCTTCTCTGTTCCTTTCGCCTTTAATAACCTGGGATGAAAAAGATGTCTCACAATTTGTTTTTGGTGACAATCTCCGCAAGCTTTAGGAGTCAGGTTTTCGCTATGAGGAATTTCTTCAGCATCAAAGTTCAGGTGACAGGAAGTGCATTTTAGCTTGGAGTGTTTTGATTTGCTAAATCTATTGCCATTAACACTAATTGAAATTTCCTTCCCATTTTTTTCCATCGTAAATGTATTGTCATCATGGCACATCAAGCAGTCATCATTAGATTGAGCAAATGCATTTGCAAATAAATAAAAAAGAACACCCATAAATATTATGAGTGCTCTCTTATTTAATTGTTTTAAGTTCATTTAAAATTATTTTTTTGACTTGAAGATTATCCTTCAGATTCAGTTTTTAACGAAAGCAGCCAGTTCACTATTGCATCAAGTTCTGCTTCGGATCCTTTAAATTTTAATTTGTGGTCTTTATCGTTAATCTTTGCTTCCTTTAATAAGTAGGATTTCATTAGTTGAGCGTCACCTAAAGAGCCAACATTTGATAAATCGGTTGCAGCATCTTTTTTTGAGGTAATTTCCATGGAGTTTACTGTATGACAGTTGTTACATTTG
>JBATIA010000246.1:0-2347 GCA_049667415.1 Ignavibacteriaceae bacterium | reverse complement strand
GCTGTATTTATTCTGGCAGTAAAAAGCCCCGAGTGGAAATTACCGGCTTCGGGGCTGGGAAATTTACCTTGTAGATGTTTTTAATGCACTAATACCGATGTAACTTTTTTCGCAGCATCATCAAAGGATTCTGCTACTTCAAAGTTGAGTCCTGATTTTCTGAGAAGTACTCCGGCCTCTTTAGCATTTGTACCCTCTAATCTAACAACAATTGGAACAGAAATACGCATTTCCTTTGCTGCATCAATCACTCCTTGTGCAACTCTGTCGCATCTTACAATTCCGCCAAAAATGTTTATTAGTATTGCCTTAACATTGCGGTCTGAAAGAATAATTTTAAAACCACTCGCTACAGTTTCTTTATTAGCTCCTCCACCCACATCCAGGAAATTCGCAGGTTCACCTCCTGCAAGCTTAATTATATCCATTGTTGCCATTGCAAGTCCGGCACCATTAACCATGCAACCAACATTACCATCCAGCTTGATATAGTTAAGATGGTATTTGGAAGCTTCAATTTCAAGTGGATCCTCTTCGTAGAGGTCACGGTAAGCAGCAATATCGGGATGACGGAATAGAGCATTGTCATCAAAATTCATTTTTGCATCGAGAGCCACAACTTTATCATCATTTGTAATAATTAAGGGATTTATTTCAAGCAATGATGCATCGGTCTGCTCATAGGCATTGTACAGTGATTTGATGAAAGGTATAAAGCTTTTGAATGCACTACCTTCAAGTTCTAAGGCAAATGCAAGTCTGCGAGCCTGGTATGCTTGCAAACCAACAGCAGGATCGACCCATTCTTTAATTATCTTTTCAGGAGTTTCTGCTGCAACTTTTTCTATTTCAACTCCACCTTCCGTAGAAACCATAATTACATTTTTTGAAACCGCGCGATCAAGTAAAATGCCTAAATATAATTCTTTCTTGTAATCAAGTCCTTCAGTAATGAAAAGAGTTTTAACAATTTTTCCTTCCGGTCCGGTTTGGTGTGTAACCAGCAGGTTCCCCAAAATTTTCTGAGCATATTCTTTTGCTTTCTCAACTGTAGTGGTGAACTTTACCCCACCTTCGAGTATGAGCTCTTTTCGATTAGACGGATTGTATAACTTACCTTTCCCTCTTCCCCCTGCGTGGATCTGGGATTTAACAACAAACTGGTTTATACCTTTTTGCTGAAGCTGAGCGATAGCATTATCAAATTCGTTGATGTTTTTTATTGCGATTCCATCCTGAACGGGAACTTTGAATTTCTTTAATGTCTCTTTTGCCTGATACTCGTGAATTTTCATTTATCCTCACTTGCTTTTAAATCTGTTAATGATTTTTGTTTACCAAACGATTGAGGAATTTTAAGTCCTCTTTGTCTTTATCTCTTTTGATAGCTTTCTTATTTTTAATTAAATCGTTCAAACCAATGTAAAAGATATTAAAGTCATTTTTCTTATATCTGATATTAGTTGAGACTTTGTTTTTGAAGGCTTCACTGAATTCAACATTTTCGATAACATTTATCAAATCTATTCTATTTGGTGGAATTCCAAATTGAAAAATTGCTCCTTTTTGTTGTAATTCTTTCATCTTACCGATACCAGGTATATCATCATCCCAAAATTCGTTTAACGCCTTAAAAAGTTTTAAACAATTTCCCGTTGCCATATCATAGAATATGTCTATATCCCCAGTTAGCCTTGCGTGACCATAATAAATTACCGCTTCGCCTCCAACAATGAGATATCTTACTTTATGCTTGTTGAGAAGAAACAGAAATTCATTTATATCCGCTGAAAAAAAGGAGTTACTCACCTCTTAGCATCTCGCACGTCAGGATTGTTTTGACCATAGAATCTTTTTTTAAGTTCATTAGCCACCTTTTTTCTTTGTCTTGGGGTCATTTTTATCTGCTGGACTATATCCCACAATTCAGCTTCTTTATGGTTCGCTGCCTTGTTGAAAGTTCTATTCATATTTATCTATGTCTGATACTAATTTGTTGAACTAATAATTCCAAAAATTATTCTGATTTCTCACTACTAACTACTGATTTATTCACTCATAAACGGATAACGCCAGTCTTTCGGAGGATCAAAAGTTTCCTTAATTGTTCTTGCTGTCATCCATCGCATTAAGTTCATCGCACTTCCAGCTTTATCATTAGTGCCTGAAGCCCTTCCGCCACCAAACGGCTGCTGACCAACAACTGCTGCAGTACACTTGTCGTTTATGTAAAAGTTGCCTGCTGCGTTTCTCAACCTGTCAGACATTTTAATGATCGCTTTCCTGTCCTGCCCCCAGATCGCTCCGGTTAATGCATAAGGAGAGGTTTCGTCGCAGAGTGTTAATG
>JBATIA010000245.1:0-1770 GCA_049667415.1 Ignavibacteriaceae bacterium | reverse complement strand
CTGGAAAGACGGTGCCGACCTTGCAGATGGTTCATATATTAATATAGATCAAAACCAGTAAGTTGTTCATATAGCTACTCCGTTTGATGATGAACTGGTTCAACTCGGACAGAAACTAAATGAAACTTACATCGCTTATGGTTACGCAGGTGATGAATTGAAAAAGCGGCAGGCAGAGCAGGATATGAATGCAGGCAACCTTGCACCCTCTGTTATGGTTGAAAGATCAATTACAAAAGGAAGCGGGCAGTATAAAAACGAATCCTGGGATCTGGTTGATGCAGAAAAAGAAGGAGTGATCGTTGAAGATATCCCAAAAGACCAGTTGCCAAAAGAAATGCAGAATATGACCACAGAAGAACAAAAAGCGTACGTGGAGAAAAAAGCAAAAGAACGAGAAGAGTATCAGAACCAGATAAGTGAACTTGATAAACAGAGAAGAGATTACATAACACAAAAGTTGGCAGAAAATCCTGAAGAAAATACTATTGATGCAGCGATGTTAAAGATTATAAGAGAACAGGCATCAAATAAAAACTATAAGTTTGAGTAATAATATTCACTGCGCACTCTGCGTAATTTTAACTCTGCGAGCTTTGCGTGAAACAAAGGAGAGGAGTTCACGCAGAGCACGCAAAGATTCTCCGCAGAGATCGCTGAGATAGTTAAACGCAATAACGAAAGAATAAAAAAATGAAAACACTAAAATATATTTACGTAATTAGCCTCTTAATTCTTCTTTCAGCTTATTCTCTCTTCGCAGACGGCTTAATAATCATTCCCAGACCGCAGCCGCTTCAATCTCCCTATCCACTGGAAGTTGTTTACCATCACGTTGATGTAAAGATAAATGGTAATGTTGCGGAAACATTCATCGACCAGGAATTTTATAATCCATCGAATATTATGCTCGAAGGATATTATATTTTTCCTGTTCCAAAGGATGCTGTGATAAACAAGTTTAGTATGGAAATAAATGGAGAAATGGTAAATGCAGAATTGCTTGATGCTACCAAAGCCAGACAAATTTATGAAGACATAGTCAGACAAATAAAGGATCCGGCATTACTTGAATATACAGGTCAGGGAATTTTTAAGGTAAGAATTTTTCCAATTGAACCTCGAAGCAAAAAGAAAGTTAAAATCAGTTATCGTGAGGTTCTGAATTCCGATAACGGTATGTATGAATATATCTATCCATTAAATACAGAAAAGTTTTCTGCTAAACCCTTAAATAGTGTTCGTATAAAAGTTGATCTTTCAACCAACAAAGAAATTAAAAACATCTACTCTCCTACTCATTCTGTTGATGTCGTCAACAAGAACAATCACAACGCCGTAATCTCGTTTGAAGAAGAGAATACAAAACCTGACACTGACTTCAAGCTTTATTATAGCACAGATAATGATGACGTCGGTTTGTCACTTCTAAGTTACAAAACTGGAGGAGAAGATGGATATTTTCTGTTAACTGCTGCTCCTTCTTTTGTAATCAATGAAAATCAGATTGATGATAAAGATATAACTTTTGTGCTGGATGTTTCAGGAAGTATGGTAGGAGAAAAGCTTAAACAAGCAAAGAAAGCTTTGTTATATTGTGTTAATAATCTTAATACCGGTGATGGATTTGATATAATCAGGTTTTCAACGGAAGCTTACTCACTTTTTGGTCAGATTCAATCTGCAAGTGATAACAATATTAAAAAAGCAGAGAAGTTCATTAATGAATTGAAACCAGTGGGCGGAACAAATATCGAAGAAGCCCTGAAC
>JBATIA010000244.1:0-2812 GCA_049667415.1 Ignavibacteriaceae bacterium | reverse complement strand
GGTTAAACCAGCATCGGTAGTTTTATAGATCAATCCGTAATATCCAGTAATCCACCCAACACTATCACTTGAAAAGTCTAAAGATGATAACCAATCTGAACCAAGATTACTTGAATTCCAAATGATTCCACCATCTGTTGTGTTTAAGATGATTCCATTATTTCCAACTGCCCAACCATCGGTTTGATTAATATATCTAATGGCACTTAACACCTCTATAGTTCCACTTATTAATTGCGTCCAACTTTCTCCCACGTCATAAGACTTTGATATAAAACCATTGCTTCCGCATACCCAGCCAATTGAATCATTAATAAAATATACATCATATATAATTTCTGAATTTCCCGCATATTTTTCTATCCAGGTGTTACCTGCATCCGTAGTCTTTAAAATCGAACCACCTTCTCCGCTAGCCCATCCAGTATTTGAATCTCTAAAATTTAAAGCGAAGAGAGTATGCCCAATAGATTCAAATTGTTGTACCCAATTGTCTCCAGAATTTGTGGTTTTAAAAATTCTTGCATTGCTACCAGCAACCCAACCTGTTAATGAATCAACAAAAAAGATTGAATAAAAACCATTCCCTTGAAGTTGGTCAATGGTTCCCCATGATTCCCCAGCATCGGTAGTTCTTAAAATAATTCCAGATCCGCTTGCAATCCACCCTCTATTTTGATTGACAAACGAAGTAGAAAGATAATGGTCAACGTATGGGATAGAATCTTGCTCAAACCATTGAGTAAATCCTGAATTAGGAACGAGAATTATTAAAACTACAAGTTGAAGAAAGAATCTCATATTAAAATCCCTTATTCATTTAATAGAAAATTATACTATTAATTATTCACTTCAAATTCAAGTACTCTTCCCAAATCTTATAAAGTTGATATGTTGCATAAATATCTTTCGAACAATACACAGCAATATCTTTAATCCTTCCAGCTTCGTAAAGGTTCTTTACTTCCATTCCAGATATATCTTTTGATTTTGGTGATTCAATCCCAAATGACTGGCAATAAAAATCGAGATTGAATTTTCTTGTGGCTCCATAGAATGTAAATTGTTCAAGCAGATCGATATGCTCATCTCCGTAACGATAGCCCATTAAATTTTTTGTGACTTTAACTCCTTGCATAGCTGAACGCATCATCAAAAACGGAACGTCAAAATTTCTTCCGTTGAATGTGATGAACTGGTCTATTCTTTTAGCTATTCTCCAGAATGATTCCAGAATTTCCTTTTCGGGTAATCCTTTGTAATGTACTTTTCCATCTTCACTTACCCATTCTTCCTTCTTTTCACTTTCGTAATACACATATGATTTTTCTTTTTCGACATCGAATATTCCAATTGCAATACATTTAGCTGTGTAGGGGTAAAGACTGGTATAACGAACTGCATCATCAATCATCAATTGTCTTTTTTCGGGATCGGGTTCTTTGTCAGCATAACGGAGAAGATATTCTTTTTGACTCTCAGTGAGAGATTCGAAAGGATAAGCGCAGGTTTCGATATCGAATACTATTCTTCGCATTTTTCCTCCTAACAAATTGTGTGAAGAAAGTCATCGCGAGTAAAATAAAGCACTCTTTATTCGTTTCTGAGATTGCTTCTCCCGCTAAAGCGGGATCGCAATGACACTGTTATCTTAAAATCTGTACTGATGGTTCAAAAGTTTTTACTTTTTCAATAAATTCTTCAGGTAATGAAGTTGACTTTCGTGTCTTGGGATCGACATAAACAACAATTCCTTTTCCATCCACAATTGCTTCACCGGTCTTCTGTTTTATTATTAAATGATCATATCCAAAAGAGGAATTCTTTATATGTGAAATTCTTGAATAGACTTCCAGAATATCATCAAAATAAGCATGGCTGCGGTAATTGATTTCATTCCTGACCATAAAATATATTTTACCATCAGAAAAAATTCCTTTCTTAGGCATCAAGCCAGCTGCTTTAATATATTCTAACCGGGCAGTTTCAAAAAAATTAATATAAACAGCATTGTTGCATACACCAAGCATATCAACTTCATGAAAGCGAACTGTAACAGTGTAGATATGTTTAAAACTTTCCGGTGTTAATAACTCGCTCATTTAAAAACCTCGTCGAGAATATTGGCAGCATTTTCAACATCATCATTGCTAACATCCATATGAGTTACAGCACGAATTGAATCAATTGTTCCGGGGGTAAGTATCAGTCCTTTCTCTTTACATCTTTTTAAACCTTCAGTAGGAGTCATCGTCAATGGTTTGAAGAGAATAATATTTGTCTGTACTGCTTCCATATATATTTCAAGATTCGGATTTGCTTTTATTCTTTCAGCTAAAATTTTTGCTCTTCGATGATCTTCTTTTAATCTTTCCCTATTTTTCTGAACGGCATACAACGCTGCTGCAGCAAGGATTCCAACCTGCCTCATCCCACCCCCCCAGGCTTTTCTAACACGGTAAGCTTCTTTAATAAAATCTTCTGTTCCGGCAATTGCAGAACCAACAGGAGCGCCAAGTCCTTTTGAAAAACAACACGAAACGGTATTGAAATGTTGAGCATAGTCCTTTGGAGATATTCCAGTTTCAACGCAAGCATTCCATATTCTTGCCCCATCAAGATGATAATATAAGTTATGTTTCTTTGCAAGATCTTTTAATTCTATTATATTTTCTATTGGCCAGATTGTACCACCAGCGCGGTTGTGAGTGTTTTCAACTTCAATAACTTTTGTGCGAGGCATATGATAGGCTGTTGTTCTGATGTAAGGTTCAACCTGCTCTGCTGTTAGTATACCAAGTTTTCCATCAAG
>JBATIA010000243.1:0-13764 GCA_049667415.1 Ignavibacteriaceae bacterium | reverse complement strand
GTTTTTAAGAACCTTATCTTTTTCACATAAAACCTTAGTAACTCTAACTAACCCCACAGAACCGAACCTTATTATATTATTCTTTTATATTTCTTTCTTGATTTTAAAGATTATATTAAATCTTTCCTGATGAATTTCTACCCCGCTTTTTGAATTGAGTGAGGTTCCATAAAAAAACTTTCAGCCTGCGGTTCACAAAGAGATTTTAGACTAAAAAGTTGAGGTTCCTCACGAACCTTCGAGGTTGCTTGTTTTAAATGGCACCTTAACCTCGAAGGTTATTCAATCGGTTTAAAACTAATTGCTGTTCCGCCACCGGGTGTGAGTCTTAAAGTTAACTTGTTAGAATTATTGACCAACTTATTTTCAATTTTGTAAGCAGTTGGATTTTTATCCCAATGAGAATCTTCCGCATCTTCATACATAGTTGCTTTATAACTTTTTCCTGCATCCAGAAAGTTCAATGATACTTCAATCGTTCTTTCATTCTCATCAGTAATGCTTCCAAGGAACCAGTTATCTGTGTTTCTTTCTTTTCTTGCAATTGTGATGAAGTCTCCAATTTCTCCATTCAAAACAATTGATGTATCCCAATCAACACCGACATCTCTGATAAATTGAAATGCCGGATGTCCTCGATAATTTTCGGGAAGATCTGCTGCCATCTGCATAGGACTATAAATCACGACATACAATGCAAGCTGATGTGCAAGTGTTGTGTTAACCTGGTTTTCTTTTTTATACTTATCGAACTTAATATCAAATATTCCCGGAGTGTAATCAATCGGCCCTGCAAGCATTCGTGTGAACGGAATAATTGTTAAATGCTCAGGTGGATTGCCGCCATCTGGTGACCATGCATTAAATTCTTGTCCGCGCAAACCTTCTGCACTCATCAGGTTTGGATAAGTTCTTCTAAGTCCTGTTGGTTTAATTGGCTCGTGAACGTCAATCATTATCTGATACTCAGCAGCTTTCTCCATTACTTTTCGATAATGATTTACCATCCACTGTCCATGATGATATTCTCCATCAGGAAGAATTTGTCCAACATACCCGGTTTTAACAGCATGAATACCAAGACTTTTACACAAAGCAAATGCTGTGTCCATCTGTTTTTTATAAGTCATAATTGCAGCCGAAGTTTCATGATGCATAATAATACTTACACCTTCTCGTCCCGGCTGGACGGAGCCCTGACGGATTTCTTTTGCGTACCGAACAACTTCTTTTAAATCATAATCAGGATAAGGAGTCACAAAATCAAAAATTCCTTCCCGATCTTCTGTACCAATCCAATTTTCCCAGCCAGTGTTCCATCCCTCAATAAGCAAAGCACCAATTCCGTTTTCTGACGCGAAGTCAATATATAGTTTTGCATTTTCAGTAGTCGCTCCGTGTTTTCCACTCTTCATATCCCACGTGCTTTTACCAAGATGCATTTCCCACCAGATACCCATATACTTCGTCGGCTGAATCCATGAAACATCTTCAATCATATTTGGTTCATTAAGATTTAAGATTGTTCTTGAGCTTACTAAGTCCGTAGCATTATCACAGATTAAAATCAATCTCCACGGAGTTACAAAGGGAGTTTTAGTTTTTACTTTTAATCCTGAATCATTTCCGACAAGTTCACTTTGAAAGAGAAGATTATCTTTATCAACTTTCAAAGTCATATCAGCATAATTTGTAAGATTTGCTTCAAGGATACTGATATAAATTCCATCATCAGATTTTATCGTGACCGGTAGGTTCACGGCATTTTCTGGAATGTAAGTTTGTGCCAGACTTTCGTGTCCTCGTTTCGAGAGAGCATCGATTTCAGTGAGGCTTGTTTTGTTGAAGAGATGCTCATAAATATCCCAATCACCGGGTGTCCACCAGCAAGTATGGTTAGCTGTTAGTTTGAATTGTGTGTTCTCATTGAGAATAGCAACATCATTTAAATTTTCTTGCTCGGGAAATTCAAACCTGAATCCGACCCCATCATCAAAAACTCTGAAAACAACAAAGCAGTTTCTACCCTTTACATTTTTTTCTTTTAACTCAACTTTAAGTTCGTTGTAATTATTTCTGATGAATCTCTGTTCTCCCCAAACTGTTTCCCAGGTTTCATCAAAAGAGGATGTTGATTTGTTTATAATTTCTAAGTTTTCGCCAAATAGATTTTGATCTTTAAAGTGAAAACTAAAATACGAGGTGTCTATCGCTCTTTCTTTTTGAAAATCTATGAAGTAACCTGCTCTGCCTTTTTTATTTACTAGAAATTCGACTTCGATTTTATTATCAGGTGAATTGACTCTGAATTGATTATTATTTAAACCGCAAGAGCATGCAATTATTACAAGCATTAATGAGCTTACAATGATTTTTATCATTTTAAAAATCAATAAATGATTAGTTAATACAATATATCTGATTTTTAGTAGTTATTTAAATTGCTTTTGTCCAAAATTCACATCGCTAATTATTACCATTCTGTTTAGTAAGTACTTTAGCCAGGCAAAAAAATGATTTTTTTCTTGCTTGAAATAATCAAATCATTTAGTTTTGCTGGTTCTATTTTAAATACAATAATTACCACACTAACTATTAAATAAAACTCAGGTGAAGAAAGGCTCTTCCCGGTTTAATTTTAGTAAAACCAAAAAAGGAGAATGAAAATGTTTTCAACTAATAAAAAATTTCTGATAGTCTCAGTTCTTTTATTATTAAGCGTTAATCTTTATTCACAGGATAAAGAAAAGAAACTCGGATGGTTCTTTGAAGGAAAGTTAGCCGGTTTATGGGCAGGCGGCAACTCAGAATCATTTACTCTTGGACTAGGAGCAACCCTAAAGCATATCTGGACAAATTCCGAATTAAGATTTGATGCAGGCGGGCTTCAAACTGAATCAAGCACAACATCCCGTACTGCAGTTGGAACAACTGAAGATTTCCAAATAAATGAAGATACAAAAACAGAAAAGACAGCAGAAATTATATTCGTACGGAGCAGATATGATTATAATTTTACAGAGAATTTCTATGCTCTTGGTGGAATAGACTGGCTGAGAAACCGGTTTGCTGGTATTGACAGTCGTACGTTAATCGCTGCAGGTGTTGGTAATAAATGGGCAGATAATGATAATGTCCGCTTCAAAACAGATTACAGTTTTACATATTCATTCCAAAGTGATGTTGTTGAAAATCCATTTGCTAAAACTAATTTCCCTGGCGTGCGTTTCGCTTATGACTTCTGGTATAATCTAACTTCCTCAACAGATTTTGAAAGTATTTTTATTGCTGACTGGAATCTCGATAATACCGAGGACGTTAGATTTGATTTCTATAATGCTCTGCCAATTAAAATAAGTGAAATATTCACACTTAAACCATCACTGCAATTACTGTGGAGAAATGAACCTTCTCTCACCTCGGTCGATTTATTTGCATCAGATGGAACTCCCGTAGGTTCAACAGTATTAATACCACTTAAAAATCTGGATTCTCTTTTTTCATTAACGCTGGTAGTAAATTTATAATAGCATAATTTTTTAAGTTCAACTTACCCACGACATTAGTCGTGGGTTTTTTATTTAATCCTCTAAAAGTTTAAACCTGATTCTAAGAATTTCCTCATTAAAACTTGTAGAAATAATTTTAAATGTCCCAATCTCATTTGTACGTTTTACATGAAGACCGCTACAAGGGCAGGTATCATAATCGCCAACTTTAATTACTCTGATTCTGTCTCCTGCATTATCGGGCAATTTCGAGAGATTGAACTTTTCCCTGGCCTCTTCCCTGGTATAGAACTCTTCTAATACATCCAGATTTCTTTTGATAACCTCATTTACACGATTTACTATTTCTTCAATCTCAGACTGATTCAAATCTCTTTTAAAATGATAATCGCATTTAGATTTTTTCTTTTCTATATGATTGGTGAAAGATCTGCCACAGTTAAACATCCTTACCATAGTTTGATTGAGGATGTGTTCGGCAGAATGCATTCTGGGGTGGTATTGTTTATTAGATTTTATTTCCATCGGTTATAAAAATACTACTTATAGATGCAATGGCAATGGAATAGTGTTCATTTTAGACAAAAATATTTTTATACTCGCAACTCAAATTGGAATTATAAAGACACAAATAAATCGGAACATAATTATGAAAAATAAAAGGTCGGATTTTTATTATTTCCTCACCGGTGCGATCTCAACATTTACACTATTGATTATATTTGTAATAATATATCTCACCAATAACACTACAACGGCGGGTAATGCATCCGGGGAAGATTATCCACAGGGGTATAAAATTATTTCGCCGGAAATACCAAACTATCTGGAATTCGCCGGTGAAAGGATTCCTACTGAAAACTTTGAGGTTTATGAAAGAATGGATCGGGAATTTCTTGCAAATACTTATTGGCATTCAGCAACTGTTCTCGCTATAAAGAGAGCCAACCGCTGGTTCCCGGTAATTGAACCAATATTGAAAAAGAACAACATCCCGGATGACTTTAAATATTTATCCATAGCAGAAAGCAACCTGGAAAATGTTATCTCTCCCGCAGGTGCTACCGGCTTCTGGCAATTTATGAAACCTGCCGGTGAAAAATATGGATTGGAAATTAATGATCTTGTTGATGAAAGATACAATGTTGAAAAATCGACCGAAGCTGCCTGTAAATATCTAAGGGATTCATACGATATGTTTGGAAGCTGGATTTCTGCAGCAGCCTCTTACAATATGGGACAGGAAAACACGACATTACAACGCGAAAGACAAAAAGCAACAAACTATTTTAATCTTGTATTGAATTCAGAAACATCGAGGTTTGTTGCAAGGATAGAATCGCTTAAATCTGTCCTTCAAAATCCTGAAAAATACGGCTTCGACATTCAAGAGGAAGATTTATACAAACCGCTTGAATATTATGAAGTAAATCTCGATAGTTCAGTTACCGATTTTGCTGATTATGCAAGCAGCTATGGTGTTAATTATTTTATTTTAAAGATGTATAATCCCTGGCTTCGCGATAACTACCTTAAGAACAAAAGTAAAAAAATATACACGATTAAGTTACCAAAAGAAGAAAGTATTAAGATAATTAAAGATTAGTAAAAATTCTGATTATTTAATCTCAGAAGTAAAATTCTTTTTAATTCGATAATACATCAACTGTCCCGTTAATGGTTCCCGGGTGCAGCCATAGTACCAAAGATGAACTATCTCCGTAAAAGTTCACAATCCAATCAGCAGCATTACTTACACTGGTAGTATCTATCGATTTACTTGGTATGAGAAACATATCTGTTTTTGCATCCGGATTCGAAGTTCTAAAAGTTGTTACATCGTTCCTGGAAAACATTTTATTTAACACTTCCGGGCTATCATCATAACTAGCTGAAGCATCAATGTGAATTGTTGATAACTTGCCAAAAACTAATTCCATTATATTTTTTGCTTGTGTGTCCTTAATAAATGAAAGCATACTGCTAAAATTTATCGGCGATTTAATTGGAGATGATTTGTAAACCGGCACATAAAATTCATTCGATTGAGCTGAATCAGATTGAACAACATAAACAAATGCATTTTCTGTTGGTTTTATTAAATCAACCTGCCCCTTATTATCAACATTTAATCCATATATTGTCGATAGTCTAGCATCGCTAGCAAAGTCTTTCTTTGCAGTGTTTAGCACCTCACCAACTTTAGATTTTGCAGTGATAATAGAATCACCAAACTCACTAATTAAATCTTCAGGATTGCATGCAGAAAATAAAAATATGAACAAAAAGAAAAGCACGCTTACATTTTTCACTATTTTATCTACTCCAAATTTTTAATTGTAACTGCTAAAAATTAAAATTGAATTAACTTGGCTCCCAATCAACTCCATCGCAAGGAACATAACTCTCGGTTGGATGCTTATCATATTTTATGCACAGTACCGCCGAGCGATCAAAGCTTTTACAGCTTGAGCAAAGTGTTGATTCTAACACTTTTTTATTTCGCTGTTCAAACCATCTGTAACTAACCATTGCTGGATGGAAAATAAGCACATATATAGCAGCAATGCTTATCATCAACCAAAGTTGAAAATCAACTTGAGATTTTATAATCCATAAGCCAATGATAGTAATTGCTGCTCGGATAATTGTCCAGAAAACAACTTCGCCCATAAAAAATGCGCCAAAAGATAATAATTAACAAAATTTGGCTAAAATAATGCCAACTTAAAATGATTAAAATTCACAAATAAAATAGTAATTTTGAGTTAAATTCAAAGATATGGAAGCTTGTAATTTTTACATTAATGTATTAATATTAATGGCTAAGAAATGAAAGCTTTGCAGAAAATGCTCTTTGTAAACATTTATAAAAAAAGAAGATAGAGTGAGCGCGGGTGGGATCGAACCACCGACCCTCTGCTTAAAAGGCAGATGCTCTACCCCTGAGCTACGCGCCCTAAAAATTAGAACTGCAAATATAGCAACGTGATTATTCTAATACAAAACATAGCTATTGACATAAAAATTATCAGGTGGTAAAAATGCCTTCTCCCAAAAATTCCAAAATTCTGGTCTGCGATGATGATGAAACCTTATGTTATCTTTTAAAGGAGCAGTTGCTTGAGGAGGGTTTTGAAGTTGATGCCGTATACGATGGTAAATATGCCATTGAGTCGGTAAAAAGAACAAATTACGATATCCTATTGCTAGATTTAAATATGAAAGAAGTTTCGGGCGAGGATGTTCTGAAATTTGTGAAGGATTATAGTGCCTCATTACAGGTTGTTATTCTTTCTGCACAGGGTGAAATGAGAAAAGCTATTGATTGCATTAAAGCCGGGGCTTACGATTTCATAACAAAACCTTATGAATTCGAAGATTTGTTGCTTACCGTAAGCAGGGCACTTGAGCATAAGGAACTCCTGGTAAAAACCGAAATTCTTACCAAAGAGATAAGCAAGAAGGGTTCAGACACAATTGTTGGAAACAGCTCCGAATTAAAAAGAGTACTTAATCTTGCAAACAAAGCGGCCGTTTCTGACTCTAATATTCTTATTGAGGGTGAAACAGGAACCGGTAAGGAGCTTTTAGCTGAATATATCCATAAGCAATCAGCAAGAAAGGACAAACCCTTTGTAGTTATTAACTGTGCTTCCCTACCTGATCAGTTAATTGAGAGTGAACTTTTCGGGCACGAGAAGGGGGCTTTCACTGATGCAAAAAACACTAAACAAGGGTTAGTAGAGATTGCGCATGGTGGTTCTCTTTTTCTGGATGAAATTGGAGAACTCAGCCTTACTCTTCAACCGAAACTTTTAAGATTCCTCGAGAATGGTGAATACAGGCGTATTGGTGGCATTACCACACTAACATCAAATGTGAGAGTTATTGGTGCAACAAATAGAAACCTTCTTGAAGAAGCGGATAATAAAAATTTCCGTAAGGACTTATTGTTCAGGCTAAATGTAATTACCCTTACCATTCCTCCCCTAAGAGACAGGAGAGAAGACATCCTACTCCTGGCAAATTATTTTATCAAAGAGAAATCGCCAATACGATCCCCAAAACATCTTTCCACAGAAGCAGAAGAACTTCTTTTAGGGTACTCATTTAACGGAAACATTAGGGAGCTTGACCACATTATTGAAAGAGCTCTTATATTTGCCGAAGGAGACGTTATTTATCCGGAAGATCTAAATCTTCCTCAGTCGTACCAAGTACAAACCAGAAAACATTCAGAGATTAATGAAGCTGAAGAAATTTTAAGTATGGAGGAATTGGAACGTTGGCATATTAAAAAAGTTCTCGACAAAAACAGATGGGATAGAACGCAAACAGCCAATCAATTGGGTATAAGTCCAAAGACTCTTTACACAAAGATTAAAAAATACGAATTAAAACCCGTCTAATCTTAAATGCCGTCGAGCATATTTACCAAATATTCTCCCGAATCAATATTCGGGGAAAGTTCCCCCGTTGCTATTACAGACAAGAAATTTAAAATAATTTGGTATAACAAAAGTTTTAAAGAAAATTTTGCCGAGAGTAAATTAAGGGGGAGAACATTAAACAGTCTCCTAACCGCGACAGGTTTAGAAATTGACGCCACTACAAATTACAAGAAACCAACAGTCAGTTTTTTACCGAAAATAAATAAAGAAATTCGTATTACTCCTATTTATCCCGAAAGCAATAAAGTCAACCCTGATAATTACAAGCTGGAACTATTTGACCCTGAGAGTAGAATCAAAACCGATCGAAATATTCTGAGTTCTGATAATTTTGATTTTCGGAGCGGGCTACAGAGTATATTAACACTTCTTGTAAAAGAACACTCAATTGATAAACTTTCCTCGGAAATTTTGCTGAAATCTGTCAATCTAACCAATAGTGACTTGGGACTAATAACTTTCTTAAACAATGGCTCAGAAATAGAATTTAAATACTTCGATCCGAAATTAATAATCAAGGACACTACAAATTTTGAGAAGACATTAAGTGCTGATTATAAATTTATAACTAAGTGGTTGAATCTGAATAAATCCTCGCTAGTTGCGGTAAATCAGAAAAGTAATTTGGGTAATAATGTCGCATCTTCTGTCGGCTGCGAAACCCTGGTAATTTCTCCCTGTATATTTGATAGTAGACTAATTGCAACTTTAATCGTTGGAAAGCAAAGCAACAATTTTACTGCAGAAGAAATAAAACTTTTAGAGCAATTTGCCATACTCTTAACATTTGTGATCAGCAATATCAATACAAGAAATTTGAATACTGCTCTTGAAAGCAGACTTCTGCAGGCTCAAAAACTTGAAACTATTGGGAAACTTTCAAGCGGAATGGCACATGACTTTGGTAATTTACTTTCCAGCATTTTTGGAAGCGTAAATTTATTAAGGAAGAGAGTTGATGAAAAAGATCCGGTTCAAAAACTAATAGATAACATAGAAAATTGTTCGGTAAGAGCAAGAGATTTAACCAGGGGCTTGCTTTCATTTGGCAAACCAACTCCTAAAAGAAAGGAACTTGTTAAACCACATCAGCTGTTAAACGAAATTTCAAAAATTGTAACCCAGACCTTCCCAAAAACAATAACCTTTAATGAAGAGATAGATGAATATCTACACGACCTGATAGGTAACGGTACGGAAATTTATCAGGTACTTCTGAATTTATGTGTGAACGCCAAGGAGGCCACCGATGGTAAGGGACAAATAAAAATTGTTGCAAAGAATATCAACATAAATGAAGAAAACATTGTTTACTTTCCTCTATTAAAGACAGGTAACTATGTAAGGTTTTCTGTAGAAGACGATGGTGCTGGTATAGAAGAAAAATACCTTACGAAAATATTTGACCCCTACTTCTCTACTAAATCGAAAGATACCGGTTCGGGGTTGGGCCTATATGTTTCTTACGGTATTATAAAAGCACACAATGGTTTTATTGATGTAACCAGTAAATTAAAGGTGGGTACCACCTTTGATGTATACATACCGGCTTTTGAACCTCCCAAAGAAAAGAAAGTGGAGCCTACAGAAAAAATTATTTTACTCGCCGACGATGAGCCTATGCTTGGGGACCTTCTTGCGGAACTTCTTGAGACTAATGGTTTTTCAGTAATAAAAGTAACTTCGGGCAAAGAAGTTTTAACTTTGCTTACTGAAGAGATTAAAGTTGATCTTGCAATAATTGATTATAATATGCCGGGGCTATCGGGACTTGAAACGATCTCTGAAATTAGAAAACTGAATCTGGATATCCCGATTATCTTATCATCGGGAAGTATGTGGTCAGAAGAGAGGTTGGAACTGGAAAAATATCAAATAAGCGGTCAACTGCAGAAACCTTATGAGTTTGAGGCAATGTTGGCGATAATCAACAAATTTATTTAGTTCTCCTCCTCATCTACTTTAATCATTTTAATATTCTTTGCATAATCTGATAAAATAGGATCGGATATAGAATTTAATTTATTTAGTACCTCATCAATTTGCCTGATTGCAGTGTCTATATACTTAATACGATTTAAAATTGCTTCCTTTGAAATTTCATCATTCTCAAGTTCATTTTTAATAGCCGCTGAAGAAAGGCTAAGCAAAGTTAAGGGTTGTTTTATTTTGTGATTGGCAGTAACAACGGTGGCAATATAAGTTGTTCGTTTTTCTATTTCCAAAAGCTGCTTATTTGCATCAGATAGTTTAAGCGCTGATTTCACCCTGGCCATTAATTCGACTCTATTAAAAGGCTTCTTAATATAATCGAAAGCACCAGCTTCAAGTCCTTCTTTAGTATCTTCTGCACCTGCTTTTGCAGTTACTAAAATTATCGGAATGTGTTTAGTCTTTTCATCATTTACAAGAATTTTACATACTTCAAAACCAGATATATCAGGCATCATCACATCGAGGAGAATAAGGTCAGGTAGAGTAGAGTATGCTTTCTGAATTCCATCATTTCCATCGTGTGACGTAATTACTTCATATCCCTCCTGAATCAGCCTATCCTGTAAGATAAAAACATTCTCAGGAAGGTCATCAATTACAAGAATCTTTTTCATATCAGATGGTTCTTAACTGAGTTATCAGCTTTTGAATTTTCTCGGAGACAATTGAGTGATTGACAGGCTTAGGAATATAATCAGAGAAACCGTGTTTTAAAATTACCTCGTTATCTTCTCTCATTGCCTGTGCTGTAACGGCAAAAACAGGTAGGTCAGTCCACTTACTATTTTTTCTAATTTGCTTTATGGTTTGAAATCCGTCCATTTCAGGCATTATAATATCTAACAAAATCAGATCAGGTACTTTGCGTTCCAAAATTTCCAAACATTCTTTACCATTCTTAGCCAATACTGTATTGCATTTACAAGATTGTACTATTTCATCTAAAGTAAAAAGCGTATCCGGATCATCGTCAACTATTAAAACCTCTATTCCTAAACTCTGTTCAATTTTTGTTTCGTTTTCTGAAAATTTAATTTCCTCGGCTTCAGTTTTTTTTCTGTTCACGTTTTCAGGTGTATCAACAAAGCCGACTTTTTCATGCATTTCAATCCTACCTTTTACAACCTTTAAAACGTCATGAGGGTGTCCTTTGGATTTTACAGTAATATCTTCAACTATATTAGCCAGGGATTTTTTTTCATCCTCTGATATATCTTTTGCAGTGCTTATAATAATTGGTATATGCCTGGTTTTAATGCTGGATTTCAATTTATAGGAGAGTGTAATGCCATCGACTTTTGACATCATTAAATCTACAATTATAAGGTCCGGTTGAATTTCGGAAATTTTGTTGAATGCATACTCACTCTCTTTTATGAATTCAATCTTTATTTTCTCCGAAGCTAATTCTTCCTTATACTTTTGAAATTCCAACTCATCATCATCTACAATCACAATTTTTTGTATTTTTTTACTGGCAAGGTTTTCAAGATTAGAAAACGCAGTTAATAATCTTTCAGAAGAAATTGGCTTTACTAAGTACTCGAAAGCACCAAGACTGTAACCTAAATTTTTATTAGCAATAATAGAAATTAGTATGACCGGAATATCTTTGGTTTGTGGATTTTGCTTCAATTCTTTAAGCACCCCCCAACCGTCCAAGCCGGGAAGCAGTATATCAAGAATAATGGTAAACGGCTGGTTATCAGCTGCCATTTGCAATCCTTTAACGCCATCTTCCGCAAAAATTACTTCATAACCAATAGATAGTAAATACTGTCCGATAGTATATCTTGCTTCTTTCTCATCATCAATTACAAGAATAGGATTTTTTCTATTTTTTAAAAGTGTCTGAATATTAACCTTTCCTTTTGATTCAGACAACGATAATTCGATTTGACTAAATGGTACAGAAAAAATAAATGTAGAGCCTTTATTAAGCTCACTTTTTGCTGTGAGACTACCGCCGAGGATGTCAGCAAGTTTTTTGCTTATTGCAAGACCTAAACCAGTTCCACCACGTCTTTTTGATTTGGAACTGTTAAGTTGACGAAACTCTTCAAAGATTACGTTTAATTCTTCCTCCGAAATACCTATTCCTGTATCAATCACTTCAAACCTAAGCATTTCATTCACTACAGTTACTCTTAGCACGACTTCTCCTATATCAGTATACTTAACAGCATTTCCTAAAAGATTTATTAGTACCTGAACTACTTTCCCCCGGTCGGTGCTGATAACTGAATTTTTATCTGCATTTGTAAGGATCTTATAACCAATACCTTTTTCATTTGCAAGAGGAGCAATTGAGCCTGAAATTTCTTCCAGCATATCATTCAGCAATATGGTTTCATTTCTTATCTCCATTTTTCCGGCTTCTATCTTTGATAAATCCAGAATGTCATTTATCAAAGTCATCAATCTCTTTCCACTGTTCAAAACCACTTCCAATCGTTCCTTATTACGAGGCTCGGGATATCCCTTTTCCAACATAAGCTCGGTAAGTCCAAGTATAGAATTCATAGGTGTTCGAAGTTCGTGAGACACGTTGGCTAGGAATCTGGATTTAGCTTCGGTCAAGCTTAATGCTTTTTGTTTTTGCTTTTCAAGCTCTTCAGTTTGAAGCCTTAGTTCATTATGAAGTTGCAATAGGGTTTCGTTTTGCTCTTTTATTTGAACATTCTGCTTATGATACTCCTCGTTTAACTGCTTCAATTTAGTAACAAGGTTTTCAAGCTGCGAGAGTGCTTTGGCATTTGTTATACCGATTGCAAGCTGGTCTTTAATTTTTTCTAGATAGTCCTGGACCTCTTCACTTGGCTTGTTTAATGAACCAAGTTCCAATAGAGCGACCGGTTCATTATTGTAAAGTATTGGAAGAAATAGTAAGTATTTGATTTTAATATTAATCAGACCTGTTGATACTACGGGAAGTAGATTTTCATCAAATAGCTCAAGGCTCTTTTTATTCCTGATTACTTTTTTTATAAATTCCGAAAATTCTGATCGGTTTTCAATTCTATCATCCAATCCATATGATGAAATTAAACTTACCTGATCATCAACACTATACAGACCCCCTATCAGAAAGCCACAACTATCAAGTATCTTCTTTAATGCAACGTCTGAAATTTCTTTAAGTGTTGGATTCCGGTTAATTAAGGTAATAAATTCGGCATATTCGTTCTTTGCAATTTCCTTCTTCTCAAGTTCATCAAGCATTTTGTTAAATGCCAATCCCAATTTCCCAATTTCATCTTTACTCTTAACATTTATCTTGTTGTCATATTTTCCCCAATACGTTTGTTCTGTTGCTCTACTAAGTTCAGTTATCTGCTTTCTCATTCTATCTGTAAAGACAAATGTAAAAATTAGAGAGAGTACAATTCCGACAAAACCTATTATCAAAAAAACGTTTTTTAGTGTACTTCTTAAATCACCTGCTTCTGCAAATGTTGCAAATATTAAAAAGTAAAGATTATCCTGTTTATCAATGGAGGCAGGTTTATAAATTGTTGCAAGAATATCATTTGATTCAGTGCCTTGTAGGTAAAGCTCAAAATTATTTTTGTCTTTCAGATTCTCAACTGCTTGCGTTAGAATATAGATATAATTCTGGTTAAGCAAATGATTGGAGATATCAATGGGATCTCCATTCCATATTAAAGCAATATCAGAATTAATCCGTTGTGATAGATTATCCAACATTTCAGTACTAATAACTTTACCATAAACATATTTTCGATTATCGGTTCCTTCAAAAGACATTAGAATTACATAGGGGTTGTAGTTCAGAAATTCTTTCA
>JBATIA010000242.1:0-1647 GCA_049667415.1 Ignavibacteriaceae bacterium | reverse complement strand
AGAGGCTAATGTAATTTTCGGATGTGTTAGAAAAGAAGAAATGAACGACTATGTATCATACACTGTTATTGCAACAGGATTTGATAGTGCCAGAAAATCTTTTGCCGTGAGTACTTTTAAATCTCACACTAAAAAACCTGGAGAGCAGCTCAGCCTGAGAGGTGGATTCAATTTTATGGACACAAGCAATGTTGATAAGGAAGATCTGGATGTTCCGACAATTCTCCGTGTAAAAAGTCCCTCTTCGCAATTGGACGAGCCGGAAGAAGATGAAGGAGATAAATCTTTTTCTGAGAATGCTTCACGATATAGCTGGGCAAAGGAAAAAATGGAGCAAAGTGAACCAAATAAAAAATCTGATGACGATGACGAGAGTTCATCATTTCTAAGAATGATAATGGACTGATTCAATCTTAACGCTTTAAATATTAAGGAGGTTGTTACTAAATAACTAAATTCATCAACTGAAGAGGATTATATGTTACTATTAATAGTCCTGTTGATTATTTCGGTTGGATTAAATATTGCGCTGATTTTTGGATTTGTGCGAAGGTATGCTGAGGAAGATATGATGGTAATCAGGTCAAGAGAAGGCTTGAAAGTAGAGTAATAAATTTAGTGCTTATAATTTAAATCCTGATTAGCACCAGATAATAGAATTTGTAATTTATTTGCGAGAGGAAAATGGCGATTTACGAATAGAACAACTATTCGTCCGTAATTCGTGACTCAACAAATATGTATTCTTCGTTTCTCTTATCGTGAGTAATCAGGACTCTGTTTGGTCGGCAACATATCTCACAATCCTCTATGAAATCCTGATTTTCCAAAACTGTTAAATCAACCCATACCTGGTTTTCCTCCCCGCAATACTGGCAAACCCATGTAAGAACATCATCTGTTTGCATTGTTTTACCCTACGATTTGTTAACTCCTATCGAAACTAAAATAATTTAAAACCGAAACGCAACACTTTTTTTTCAAATATTAAAATAAATAGTTGCTGAACGTGAATTATAACAATCGTGTTGCAAAAAAATGGCTATCTGAAAAGTTTCTCAGATAGCCAATTGTCGATTTATGAACACAATCTTATTTTATAAGAACTTGTGCTATGTTGATAGTGCAAGTCTCAGACCAAATAAAGTGATTGAAATTTCAATCTAATTCATTAAATAGAAAGCGAGTGCTGTTTCAAAATAGAATTTGATGAATCAAAAGAGTGCTGATTACTGAGTTGTTCATAAAATTTGAAATTCGCAATCCGAAATTAAATTCCCTCTTGCATTTAAATTTTAAAAGACTATATTATAGTGTGCAAATGTTCACTATAATATGTTTAAAAATAGCTCAAAAACTGAAGATTTACTAGTTTATCAAATTCCACCGGAATGGCGTGGACAGGCAAAGATACACACTCTCTATCCGCCGATACCCAAACATACGGGCAATATTGATTTTGATATTTTCGATTTTGAAATGCTTTTCAATGATCCTGCAACAAAAGAATTAATACGTTCTGGAAAAACTATCGGCTGCTTCTATATTGAGTCGCCGGGAATGCGCTCACTTCTCCGCAGGCTGGATGTTGAAACTTTTGAAATGCTCACTGCGGCAAGTTCTGTTATTCGCCCCGGCGTTGCAGAA